>WBUR01000047.1 GCA_008933615.1 bacterium
CATTCTTCCCCCCGGGTACGTTTCCGGGATCTCCTCTTTCGCATTATAATAATGCCAAAGCAGTTTCGGACACTGGAGTCCGTTGAGGTATTTTGATTTGGAGAGGAAGGGGGTGGTTGTCATAGTTTTTTGTCGTCACCGTTTAACTTGTCGTCAGGCGAAAGCATGTATGTGAGACAACTCAGCTTTACTGAAACAAAATATTACAGTGATGAATAATACTTCTTAATCTTCTTCGCCATCAGAATTCGCCTTTCCCGAAGAAATTCGTCGTAGTTGTCCACATTCATTTCCATGATGGACTCCGGTATACAATTCATCTTCAGGCTCGACTTGAGCTCATCCATGTCTTCTATCGATCCGTACTTCAGTTTGCCGCCATTACATTGTTTCTTGAGTTCTTCAAAATACGTATCCGGGGACTTGTTTCCGATTTTTACGTTTATCTCAGACTGCATGTAAACGTAGTTCGCAACTTGATTGTATCGCCCCTTCTTAAAATCGCTCTTCTTCAAATAGTCTTTCGGAAATATGTGGTGTATGTCGCCTCGATGCGTTATAAGGTCATTGATCGTGATATCTTTCGATAGAAAACCTTTATCATGAAATTTGACTTGAGCGGCAAGAAACACATTGAAACTTGGACTGTTGGTCGAAATAGTTTCAAGGTCCTGTATCAAAGCGGATTCCCAGAAAGCATCGGATAATTCAGCTGTTTCCCTATCTTTAAGATATTCACCAAATGGACGGGACGTCATAGCTTTTACGTCGGCGTCAAAGATCGACTCCGGAGAACCGGAATAGCGGCCCGTTAAAATTGACATAACAAGCCATTTCTTGACAAATGATTCAATTTCTCCTGCGTTATAGTTCATTGCTCGCAGCTTGAGGTAGACGATGTAAGCCATATTAAGAGCATTTTGAGAACGAATCAGGTCGGGCGAAATAAAGCCTGCTGATCGAATGATCATGATGAATCTTTTGAAATTCGTCTCATTGATAAAATTCAAAATTCCTTTTTCAAGCGTCTCAAAAGAATCCTTGACGATAGTTTCCTCATACGTTCGTGTTTCAAAATTTCTTCCTGATAAAAGACTCACGAGATCTGACAGCCTTCCACGATTAAATTCTGATGTGAAAGCTACCCGCAGAAGATCTGAATAACTTGGATCATACAAATCATCATTCTCTTTTTTCAACCAGGACATCTTCTGAAAATAATCTGTCCCCGCAAACTCTTTGTCCACATCCACAATTTGATTATAGAAATCCGGAGCTATTGCCAAATGGCAAAAATAGTCAATACATTTTCGCAGCCGTGATCCGCCGTAGGTTTCATTGGACGCGATCTTGGACATGGCGAAGTCCGCCTGACTGAGAACTACGCCTTTGGAATTGATACGTATAAAAATCTCCGTAACCGTTTCTATATCAAGGTCGTGTGACAATTCGATCAAGCCGATCTGTTTCTTTGGAATCTGCCTCAGCGCCTCTATTTTGCCGTAAATGAGTTTCCGGTCGACGCCCTCATTCTTAGAACAGTAACTCTCTACTAAATCAAACACATCGGCATCGCCGGTGATGATTTTCGAAATATCGGGAAGCCAACGTACGTCCTTTTCAATCGCCATGTTGTAAACTTCGAACTTGTCTTCCAATGGCTGAAAAGAGATAACGATCTTCGTCCGCTTATAATCCATGTCCACAATATACTGCCCGAGAATAGATGCTGTGAGCGCAGTAACTCTCTGCTGGCCATCGATCAGAATCTTTTTCCCCTCGGATGTTTTTCCGTCTTTGAGTCGTATGTTTGGATTTCTCCAGGCAATGAGGTAGCCGATCGGATATCCTTGATACAAGGAATCCAATAGGTCACGTACTTTCGTGGCATCCCAGACGAACGGCCTCTGAATTTCCGGGATAGCTATTTCACCGGACTTAACCCATGATAGAATAGTTTCAATCAGATGCTGATTAACAGCGTACTTTTGCATGTCCATAGTAATACCCTCTCTTATTTCTTCTCCTTGTTCAAATACTCAGCCACCATTGTTCGGTATACTTCCCACTTGGCATCCTTCAAAGTATACTGGGGATGACGATATAATGGTATCAATGGTCGTGCAAGTGCATTATTTTCGGCAGCTATCGGTACCAGTTTAGGGTTCTCATAGAGCGCCACCGCGTCAAGTTTGTCACTTTGTTCGTCAAGCAGTGATTCATAAATAATTTCAGTCGTCATCAGCACGGGAATATTCATATCCGGAAATTTTCGATCCAGTTCATCTTTTAAGTGCGGAATCCAAACTTTAGCTGCCTCTTTCCAGGCTTTCGAATGCTCATACGTTGTTTTTGTAAAATAATTTCGGCAAACATTTTCAACGTAGATGGTATCCAAGTCAAGCCCTATGAGTTCAAGGTTATTCAAAATCTTATCAAAATACGGATTGCTCTCCCTCTTATCGTACATTTCCATTTCGAAAACAAATTGAAAGGATTTAAAGATTTCTCCGTATTTTGGATAATAACTGGGATCTGCTCCAAGCACAATTGCTTTTACCTTTTTAAGATTCCTGCAATACGGTTCCGGCCACGGAAAGACATCCTTTATAGAATCCGGGAACTCTTCTTTAAGTTTTTCAAATAACTTTTCCATAAAACCTCGTTGGTTATTTCACTCTTCCTACGCCGCCCAAAGTTCCGCCAGCGTCTCGGCCTGCGCAAGAACCGTATCAACGGCTTTTTCCTGTTTGTCCGGCGGATAACCATATTCGCGAAGCACGCGGCGAACGATCACGCGCAGTTTAGCGCGAACGTTTTCTTTGATCTGCCAATCTATCGATGTATTGGCGCGAACGCGTTCGACGAGTATGCGTGCAATCTGGCGCAAGGTCTCGTCGCCCAAAACCTGCACCGCGCTGTCATTAACTTCCAAGGCATCGTAAAACGCCAGTTCTTCCACGGATAAATTGAGTTTCTCTCCCCGCTTATCTGCATCTTTGACATTCTTAGCTAAATCAATTAACTCGCTGATAATTTCAGCGGCGGTAAGCAGATTATTCTGATACTTGCGAATCGTATTTTCCAGCATCTCCGATAACGCCTTGCTCTGAATGAGATTGTATTTTGACCGTGTGCGAATTTCATCGCTCAAAATCTTGCGAAGCAATTCGATCGCGAGATTCTTGAATTTCATGCCCTGAATTTCTTTCAGGAATTCATCAGACAGAATAGAAATATCCGGTTTCTTAATTCCCGCGGCGTCAAATATATCAATCACTCCGTCTGCTGCAACAGCCTTATCAACCAATTGGCGAATCACTGTTTCAATAGCTTCATTTCCCTCTCCACCGCCGTAGGTGTCAAACTTGGCCAACCGTGCCTTGACTGCCTGGAAAAAAGAAACTTCTGCTGACACTGTATCGGCTTCCGTCGTCGACTTGCACAACGCATATGCTTTGGACAACAGCGTTACTTCACGGATATAACGCTCTTTACCGCTCTCAAGAGATAGTATATGCTCTTCGGCAGTCAGAATAATCGCAAGTTTTTCAGATAGCGGCGCGGTATAAAACCCTTTGTAATCATAACCGTGCATCATCTGGCGCACAACTTCTAATTTCTCATTCATGGCGCGAACGGCCATGTCAATATCCAGCGCCGGTTCGCCTTTACCGCCGCTTTCGGTATATACCGCTAATGCTTTTTTCAAATCCGAAGCTATGCCGATATAGTCTACGATCAATCCGCCGGGTTTTTCATTGAATACGCGGTTGACGCGCGCAATCGCCTGCATGAGACTGTGTCCGCGCATGGGTTTGTCCACATACAGCGTATGCAGGCACGGCGCATCAAATCCCGTGAGCCACATATCGCGAACGATTACCATCTTCAGCGGGTCTTTATCGTCTTTGAGCCGGTCACCGATGGCTTTCCGCCTGTCTTTATCGCGAACATGCGGCTGGTAACTCGCCGGATCGGATGACGAACCGGTCATGATAACTTTGATCGCGCCTTTGTCGTCGTCCTGATGATGCCAGTCGGGGCGCAGTCTGATGATCTCGTCATACAGAAGCACCGCAATACGGCGGCTCATCGCAACAATCATCGCCTTACCAATGAAAACCTGTTGCCGATCCTCGAAGTGTTTTACAATGTCTTTGGCAACTTCTTTCAATCGGTCGGATTGGCCAACAATCGCTTCGATGCGCGTCCATTTTGATTTTGCATTGTCAACCATATACTCCGGCGCGCCTTCGGCGGCAATTAAAAGCCCGTCGTCGAGTTTGTTCTTCTCGTCTTCTTCGAGATGAACTTTTACCAGCCTGCTTTCATAATATATGCGAACGGTCGCGCCGTCGAGAACGGCTTGGGAAATATCGTACACGTCGATGTAATCTCCGAAAACGGTTTTCGTATTCCGGTCGGTGAGTTCCACCGGTGTGCCGGTAAATCCGATAAACGTCGCATTGGGCAAGGCGTCGCGCATGTGCTTGGCAAAGCCGTACGTGATCTCCGTTCCGAGCGTGTTGCCTTCTTTGTCTTTTCTTTCTTTAGTTTTGGCTTCAAATCCGTACTGCGTGCGGTGCGCCTCGTCGGCTATGACAACAATATTTTTTCTTTCGGACAATAGCGGAAATCTCAATTCGTCGTCCTGCGGAAAGAACTTCTGAACGGTGGTAAATACAATGCCTCCCGACGCAACTTTCAAAAGCGATTTCAGATGCTCACGGCTTTCGGCCTGAACAGGAATTTGCCTCAAAAGCTGTGTGGATGCGGCGAAGGTGTCAAAAAGCTGATCGTCGAGATCGTTTCGGTCGGTAATGACGATGATCGTGGGATTATCCAGCGCCAGCACTAACTTGCCCGTGTAAAACACCATCGAAAGGGATTTTCCGGAACCCTGCGTGTGCCACACGACGCCGCCTTTTCGCGTGCCTTTATCGGAGGAAGCACCGATGGTGGACGCAACGGCTTTCTGAACGGCGTAATACTGATGATAGGCGGCCAATTTCTTAACCGTCTCGATTCTTACAATGTCCTGATTACCAGGCCGCGTGCCCTGAGCTTGTCGAAGGGACGCGGACTTTTCAAAAACTATAAAATAACGGATCAGGTCGAGCAAGGTCTCTTTATTCAGCATGCCGTCAATGAGCGTGATCATCTGGCTGACGAGATGCGAGGCTTCCTTTTTGCCGTCGGCGGTTTTCCATGCCATGAAACGCGACAGCGCGGAAGAGATCGTCCCCGCTTTCGCTTCCAATCCGTCGGACGCGATCAGAAACGCATTGTAATAAAACAGCGAAGGAATCGCCGTCTTATAATTCTGCAATTGCTGAAAGGCTTTCTGAACGGTCGCCTTCTCATCGGTAGGATTTTTCAATTCAAAAACAACCAGCGGAAGACCGTTCACAAAAAGAACGATATCCGGGCGTTTATTCTGATTGTTTTCGATGACAGTGAATTGATTGCACACCACAAATTCATTATTCGACGGGTTCTCAAAATCCACGAGCCAGACGGTCTTGCCGCGTTCCCCGTCGTCGTGGCGCACGTCGAGCGTGATGCCTTCGGTGAGAAAACGGTGAAAATTCTCATTGGTCTGCACAAGATCGGGCGTGGCCACGCGCAGAACTTCCTTGAGCGCCTGTTCCTGCACGGGCGCGGGGATATGAGGATTGATTCGCGCGATCGCGGCCTGTAATCGACCGGTCAGAACGACCTGCGCGTAATTTTCCCTTTCCGGCGATTCTCCGTCGCTGGCGATATTCGGGCCGTAGAGATAATGGTATCCCAATTTCTCCAAATGCCCGATGGCCAATAATTCTATGTCGGATTCGGTGATTTTCACTTAAACTGATATTTTTCTTCACGTAGTAGAAATGCATCCTTACCTCCCTCTAATCCAATGAGAGCCTCGCGCTGTGATTCATCCTCGATTGTTGTATGGGAGATTTGCGTCCTGCTTGTCTTATCGTCAATCCTCAGAATATGAATTAGCTCCGAATCGCCATTCACCACAAAATTTGCATTATGTGTAGCAAATATGATTTGGCGATTTTGTTTTTGATTTTTTATTAAGTTAACTAGATACTGAGAAATTAATAGACTATCCAAGTGAGCTTCCGGTTCATCAATAATAATTGGATTATTCCCAAGTAGTACCAAAATCACAAGGACTGCAGTGCATCTTTGACCAAAAGATGATTTCTCAATCGGTCTTTTGTCATAGTAAACCCGCACCCTCTTGAAATCTAACCAATTGAGGCTATGATGATATGCAATTAGTTTGAACAGCTCGTATTTGGCCTGGTCGTTAAAAAGATCTATGAGAAAAGGTTTTGCTGATGACGTTGAGGGACATGCGTTTAGTGCAGCTAAATACGATTCTTTGTTGTCACATTCAGTCGGCTTTTTATGAAAAAGAATTTCATAAAGAAAGGAATCACCTTTATGTTTACTCTTCAAGAGATCTTCTTTGAAGAATTCCTTGAAATCGTTAAGCGTCTGGTTCAGTGAAGCTTCCACATCAAATTCAATTTCAACTGATATTGTCTTAATGGTCGCTGAACTAATTTTTAATGTATCATTAATTGTATTAACCTGGCTTTTGATAGTGCTCTGATATGCATTACTGGCATCTTTAATTGCTTGTTTGGAAAATGACTCCACAGTATGTTTAAGACTGTCGATCTCGCTTTTCTTATCTATTAATTTTGATGACAATTGTGATAGCCGAACGCTAGCAGTACTGAAGTCTTCTTGATTTTCAACAGTGACTCCTTTCTCCGATAGATACTTCATTAATTTGGTTCTTAGCCCCTGAATATCTGTCTTTAATTGAGCAACAAGGCCTTCGTCTTTGGAAAAGTCTGTTTCCTGCGCATTTTTCAGAAGAACTTCAATTCCATCGATAAGTGCATTAACCGCAGTTGAATACGCATCTGTAGCCACTTGTTTTTGGAATTTCTTTTTTATATCGCCCAAAGCGCTTGTTAATTGCACATATACTTCCGCCGCACGCTCAAGACTTGCTAATTGTTGTGATTTTTGAGTGATCTCTCCATTGAGGCGAGTATATTCCTCGCTCGAATATGAATCTACTATTCTCTTATTTACTTCGATGTCTCGTTGAATTGACTCATATTCTCGATTAAGGGACGACAATTTATCTATATTTCTCAAATAGTCCTTAAAGGCTTCAAGTTGTAACTTAAGTAAGCTCTCTGCCGCATCAATCTTGCCTTCCGTGTCCTTTTTCTGTATGCGACCATAAACAGATTCAGTTAATTTCAGATGCTTTTCAGCTAACTCCTCAACTTCATTTTGACTTAAAAAATCAATGTAACGTTCGTCGGCACTGTGATCAACGGAAACATAATCGGCGGGAGAAAGGTGTTTACCCTCTTTATCAATAATCCTTCTTTCTCTAAAGAAAGAATTCTGCCCTGGACGAATTTTCTCGTGTATCAAGTTGATGATCGTACTTTTTCCTGTTCCTCGTCCGCCAATAACACATGTTAAGTTTGGGCTAAAATCAAGCTCGCTAGCCCCTGACAAGCAGAAAGGATCATCATCCAATCGGCAATCATCAGGAAAAGAGAAAGATACTTTGCTGATACGGCGCGGCGGTGTAATCGGTGGCTTTTCGGCTATATGAATACGATATTGTGGCTCGTACGTAATTTGACGCAACCCTTCAAAAGTTGGCTCAGCCTTGATCCATAAATTTTGCTTGGTTGAATAGGCTTTGACGTCATGATTATCGGAACAAATAATTAATGGTAGCTCAAATTTGATTGTTGGAAAGACTGTATCTCGGTAATCTTGCTGATCACTTTCGTCACCCAGTTCTAAAACATCTATGAAGTCACGGGCTAAATCAGTCTTGAGCTGTTGTTTAAATTGATCATTATTTTTAATGCTTTCGATTGAGTTCGATTTCCCTCCTGCGTGAACAGTAACTAATCCTCCCAGTTCATGAATCAATTTGCAACTCTCTTTAATATCGCAATAAATTTTCTGATCGCCTCCTCGCTTTTCAATGTCTTTGGGTGTAATTGAACAACCAGATTGTAGTTTTATCCAAATATCCTCGATATCACTCTTTTCAGAGAAAATACCAATAAAGTGAACCGATTCACTTCCGCCAAGTTCTGAACGGAGCTCAATACCCGGTAGGATAGTAATCTTATCTCTTCCTATTTTTTGGAGTTCTCTGATATTCTGCACATTAATTGTGTGATGGTCTGTAACTGCTACACAAGACACCTCATGTTTTATCAATTCTTGAATAATTTCTTCATTTGTGATTGATTTGTTATTGTAATCAAATGATGATGGACTATGAAAATGCAGATCCCATTTTGCCCATGTTGAACCTTTAGTTCCCATATACTACCCTCACTTCCCCGCTCATCAGCTTCGGCAATAGCGCGTCGCGCAATTGTGTCAATGTTCTGATTTGATAAATATTTGAATGTTTTTTTTCAAGTTGTTGCATTGCAAATTGATTAAAGAGGCTAACTGTTTTTAGGTTAGGATATTGAACATCGAGATCAAGGATTAGCGCCTTGTCAGCATGAGGGATAGCTGATCCTGTTGTATTCTCTTTGATAAAACTTTCATTAAATTTTAGAAAAAAGAAGATAAAAAACGGGTAAGAAAACTCAGATTTTGGCTTAAATAAACCAATTGTTGACCCAACGATTCCTTCAAACCCTAACTCTACACGTCCACTACTTCCACCATCCATTACCATTAATATTTCATCTTTCTTCGCTATCACCATATCCTGTGGATCAGCATAAAGAGTCTTGCCAGTATCAAAAGTTTCAATTAATATTTGAGGAACTGAGCCGTCCGTATAATGTTCCGAAGTATTAATCGGTTTTTTTCCTTTTGCGAATTCAATTAAATCTCCCAGCTTTCCCATCTCCCACTCCTCATCCGCTTCTTCCATAAACCACTGCCGAAAGAGAGTTTCCGCGAGGGCTTCGAGGGTTTGATTCTGGCGGTGGAGCAGATCGATCTTGTCGTCAAGACTGCTGAGAATCGAGGCGATGGCGCGTTGTTCGGATTCTAACTCCGGTAGCTCAATGGGTATCGATAATAGATTTTCCTTTGACAGTTTTGGTTGAACTGCGCCTGTTATATATGGGGATAAATCCAGATTTGCGAAATAATGTACAATTAAATCGTTAATATACTTTTCGTTTCCTTTGACAATATGAGCATGATTATTGACCCAAAATTTGCCTGTTGCTTTAAAAGCTATTGGCGTTTGTCTGCTTCGCAAATTTTCACCATCTTCAGAAATTAAAACGTATTCACCGTCAAAAATATAATCATCAATGTAATCAACTATTCCGGAGGCTCCGTAATAAGGAAATGACCCTTTTCGTTTCGCACGTTCCCCTGAATTTAGAGGTTTACGCTTTTGATTATGTATTTCTGCCAAGTCAGAAAGTGTGTAATTCTTCCACTCACCCATTAGCTGCTTTAGCTCCTGTAATGCTTTCCACCTGTTGAGTCACATAATCCAGAATGGACTCACTTGTCTTTTCGATCACGTATTCCTGTTCCCGGTGTGTGAGATGCTGATCATACAATTTCGTCAAAAAAGTATCCTGTCCATTGGATGAAAAACCGATGGTGTAATGGTAGTCTTTGAGATGAAAATAAAGGTCTTTATAACAATCGAAGGCTTTGATCCCCGCGCGTTTGAAACCGTTCAGCCTGATTTCGATCCTGAATTGGTAAAAATGCTGTTTTTCCCTGACATGTTTTTTCGCTTCGGCTTCATTGCGATATCCGGTATTATCGATATGAACTTGGATTTCATACTGATGAAACATTGGAATAATCTCTTTTTCCAGCGCGGCCAAAGTTTTCTTCTTTAATGGCAAAACGATCTTTGTAAAAAGTGCGGCGCTGTTTTTGTCATCGCGCTTGACCTTCGCTTCAGGCCCTTTAAGCTTTTTCATCAAAACTTTCAGATGATCCATTTTCTTGTCGACAGGCCTCTGAAGCCTTTCGGCTTCCTGATCCAGTTCTTTTTCGAGTTGTTCTATCGTCGGCATCTCACCCTGCAAGTCTCCCGGGATAGCTTTTGCCAATTGATAATCGGCCACACCCAGCGGCGTGTCAATACCTTTTAGAGCAAATCGCACGACGGTTTCGTTGGGCGTCTTGCACAGCAGCACACCGATCGTGGGTTTATCGTCATCGCTTTTGATCTGCTCATTCACCGTATTCACATAAAAATTCAGCTTGCCTGCATATTCCGGTTTGAACTCGCCCACTTTTAATTCAAAGACGACAAAACTGTGCATTTTTGTATTGTAAAATAAGAGATCAAGAAAGTATTCGTCTTCTTCGACTTTCAGATTATACTGATTACCGACGTAAGCAAAGCCCCGGCCTAGTTCGAGCATGAATTTCTTGACATGCTGAATAAGAGCCTTCTCAAGGTCTTTTTCCTGCATTTGCAAGCCTACATCGAGGAAATCAAATACATACGGATTTTTGAGCGATTCTTTGGCCAAGTCTGAATGCGGTTTTGTAAGTGTATTTTCAAAATTGGTAATGGCTTTGCCTTGACGTCGGTATAGGCCGCTTTCTATTTGCCATACCATCGCATCACGGCTCCATCCGTTAAGTATGGTTTGCTCAATGTAAAAGCGCCTCTCAATCGGACTCTTTACTTTGTCTAACAAAGTGATATGATGATACCAGCTCAATTGTGCAAGCCGGACTTGCACAATTGAGGAATCCGAAATGGCACCAGATCGTGCAAGCGGGACTTGCACTATTGCTTTTGACTGTTTGGTAATTCTCTTTTGTGCAGCAGGCGGCTGCACAAAATCAGGATATGCGTCCGCAAAGGCGCGCATGTATTTGAGATTTCTGACCGATACGCCTTTAAAATCAGGGAATTCCATTTTGAGATCGTGCGAAAGGCGGTCAATGATCTTAGTTCCCCATCCCTCTTCTTTTTGCTGCGCAATAATGGCTTGGCCAATTTCCCAATATACGCCAAGTAACTCCTGATTTACCGACAGGGCGGCCTTCTGGCGCGCATTTCTTATTTTTTCTTTAAGATCGCCTAAGAGCTTTTGATACTTCTTATCCGGTAGTCGCATCGTATTTTATCTTCTTCAGGTTATCCAGAATCTTTTTATTTAATTCATCCTCTTCCGCCATTTGCTTTTTAAGTTCCGCTTTCAGAGACGAAAACCGTTCCGCAAAATTAAAATCATCTTCATCATCCGGCAGGCCGATATAGCGGCCGGGCGTGACGACGTAGTTCAGGGCTTTGACTTCCTCGATCGTCGACGACTTGCAGAAACCCTGCACGTCTTTGTAGGCTTTGTCGGAATTGCGCCAGTGATGGTACGTTCCCGCGATAAGCTTGACGTCGTCTTCGGAGAGTTCCCGCGTGCGCCGGTTGACCAGAAATCCGTGATTACGCGTATCAATGAAAAGGATTTTTCCTTTTCGTTTCTGTTTATTCCGCGAGAGAAACCACAGGCAGGCGGGAATCTGCGTATTGAGAAAGAGTTTCGTCGGCAGATTGACGATGCAGTCGATGAGATCGTTTTCGATCATCGCTTTGCGGATGTCGCCTTCGGAATTGGTTTTGGTTGTCAGTGAGCCTTTGGAAAGAACGAATCCGGCTTGTCCGCCCGGCGCGAGATGATACATGAAGTGCTGAATCCAGGCGTAATTGGCATTGGCCGGCGGCGGCGTGCCGTATTTCCACCGTCCGTCCGTGGCGAGCAGTTCCCCGCTCCAGTCGCTGTCGTTGAAAGGCGGATTAGCAATGACGAAATCGGCTTTGAGGTCGGGATGCGCGTCTTTGAGAAATGAGCCTTCGGTATTCCACCGGATATTACTGCCGTCGATCCCGCGAATGGCGAGATTCATCCGGCAAAGGCGGTAGGTCGTCTGATTGCTCTCCTGTCCAAAAATGCTGATGTCGTCGATCTTGCCTGCGTGTGCGAGAACAAATTTTTCGCTCTGCACGAACATGCCGCCGGAGCCGCAGCACGGATCATACACGCGGCCCTTGTACGGTTCGAGCATTTCCACCAGCAGTTTGACCACACTGCCCGGCGTATAGAACTGGCCGCCCTTTTTGCCTTCGGCTAAGGCAAACTGGCCGAGGAAATATTCATACACTTGTCCGAGTAAATCTTTCGCGCGGCTTTTAGTATCGCCGAGCGCGATATTGCCGATAAGATCGACGAGTCCGCCGAGGGTGTTTTTGTCCAGATTGGCGCGGTTGTATTGTTTGGGCAGAACGCCTTTAAGCGTCGGATTCAGCGATTCGATCGCGTCCATGGCGTCGTCCACGATCTTCCCGATCAGCGGGTCTTTGGCTTTGGACAGCAGATAATTCCACCGCGCGCCGGGAGGAACGTAAAAGACATTTTCCGCGCGGTATTCGTCTTTGTCTTCCGGATCGGCGCCTTTGTAATGGCCTTTGCCTTCTTTGAGTTTGAGATACATTTCCTCGAATGCGTCGGAAATGTATTTGAGAAATATCAGCCCGAGTACGATATGTTTATACTCGGCCGCATCCATATTTTTGCGGAGTTTGTCCGCCGCCGCCCAGAGCGTTTTTTCAAGAGGTTGTTCTTTGGGTGGTTTGTTTATTTTTTTTGGCACGACGAGTCCGCCTGAAAGTAGTTAGTATCGGTTAAGAATTATTCAATCATGATTGACTTCAGCATTTAGGCATTGAAAAGAACTACGATAGGACAGTGTGAAATTACATATATGGATCAGAAATGTCAATGACTTTGATCAGGTTTTTTTGCTGGTGATGAGTGTTAGTCCAACCTCAACCCTATCCCTTCTCCTTATAAAGGAGAAGGGCACGTACTAATCGAGAAAGTACGTGCCCTCTCCTCACTGAGGAGAGGGAAAGGGTGAGGTCTCGCTGAGTTGTTTCATTCCGTGTCCAATAATTGAATAAGATTGATGAGCGTTTGCTTTGACACTTGCAAGGTTCCGACCCGGTATTCCGTCGGGTAGACGTAGAGACATTTTCTTTGCCCGGAAATGAGAAGATCGTAGCTTCCGAGCGAAGCGACCCGAGCCGCGTCTGCCGGCGGCTTCCCCCGAAATTCAAAATCCTTTTTCTGGTCCAGCTCCATACTCGCCCTCCTCTACGATAAACCGGTTTCGATTCACCGCGCATCAATTTAAGTAACCGCCGGCACTGAATCAACCCGCGGGAAGTCAAACCTATAAGGTTTATCGAATCAATAGTCATCCGTCAGGCCGCTCTATCAATCAGCAATCGAGGATAGAAACAGGATCTATTCTGGTAAACCTTATAGGTTTAATGCGCAAGGTTCGGTTGCTTCCTTCCGCGAAGCGGTTCCTTCGTGCGCAAGTCAGGTTCTTTAATGCCAAATTTTCGCATTGAGTGCGCAGACTTGGTTCCTTAATACCGAGAGTCGGTTCCTTTCCGCGCAGGTTCGGTTCTTTAATGCCGAAGTTTGGCATTGAGTGCGCAGACTTGGTTCCTTAATGCCGAGGGTCGGTTCCTTTCCGCGCAGGTTCGGTTCTTTAATGCCGAAGTTTGGCATTGAGTGCGTGGCTGCCGGAAATCCCCCGCGCTTCGCGCACCCCCTTTTCAAGGGGGAAGGAAAAACCAACCTCAACCCTATCCCTTCTCCTTTTCAAGGAGAAGGGAACGTACTCTCGAGTTAGTACGTCCCCTTTCCCTCGTACGAGGGGAAGGGCCAGGGATGAGGTCGAATTCCGCGGCCTTGAAAAAAATGCCGGAGAAAACCCGAGTTCGCGAATGAATTTCGCGAAAAACCAGTCAACAGACTAGTGAACGATTTACATTCTAAAAGTTAAGACATGTTTTTCGCAGCCGAAGTTTTCTTTGCTGCTTTCTTTTCAAAAAGAAAGCAGATTCGGCATTTTTTCAAAATCCTCCGACTCTCCGCCGCTGCTCGGGACAGCGCTTTTCAAGGGACTGAAAACACAACCCCCTAACCGCTTTTGTGAATGGGGAATAATACAAATGTCCGTAATTCGGCTGTGGGAGCGGATTTGCTAAGTGTGAAAAAATATTTCACAGTGTTTTTTTTATCGACAGTTTTTTATTGAAAAAACTTTTCTAACTAAAAGAAATACAACAAAAAATTTTCGGCACGATTTTTAATATATAATCAGACAACCAACATTTTTTCACTTCACTTTGAAAGGAACTTTTTATGAACCCCACCATGAACCGCCGGCTCAAGCCGGCATTGATCCAGGCCGACAGAGACGCTGTCGCGGCATTGGAAAAGATCGCGGCCTACAGTCCCAATTCGCCTGACCTTCTCCTCACGGCGATCCGGGAAGTCCAAACGGCGATGACGCAGATGCAGAAGCAGAGAGTGCAAACCTATGTGGCCGCCCAATCTGCCGACGACGATGCGACCGCCAAAGAGACGGAGTTTCATAACCTCATCCTGCGCGTGAAAAAGCAGATCGTGGCGCAGTTCGGCGAGGACAGCAATGAGATCCAGTCTTTAGGATTGAAGAAAAGATCGGACTATAAACCACCTAAACGGAAGATCGGGAAAACTGCCGCGTAATGTGGCCATTCCTGATCCCGTAGCCGGAAGGAGTCGATAAATTTTCTGCAAGTCCCGGTCGGTTCGCAGGAGCCGGCCGGGTTTTTTTGTTTTTTTAGATCTTTGGTACCCCCTCCAGAGGCTGATCCGCCTTTGGCGTGATTTGCTGAACAACCCCCTAACCCCCTTTTTTGAGGGGGAATGAATACCAATCCCCTGTAGAATAATTCTGAAAACTTACTGTATTGCATTTGCATTCACGGCCTTGAAAAAAATGCCGAGGAAACCCGATTTCGCGCCTCCATATCGGCGAAAAACCGGTCGACAGACTTTTTAAATTACCCGGATACAAAAAACTAAGACATGTTTTTCGCCGCCTGTTCAGCGAACAAGGGTTTAGGCATTTTTTTCACAGCCGAAGTTTTCTTTGCTGCTTTCTTTTCAAAAAGAAAGCAGGTATAAAAAACCCTCTCTCGACTTCTCTAACCCTTCTGAGGGGAATGAATACCACAACCCCCTGGCCCTCCTTCGTTACATTCAGGACAGACTCTTTGCTAAGGGGAATAATACACCTAAAACAAAAAAGCCCAGAATGACTTCTGAGCTTTTTTTGTTGTGCGGAGAGGGGGAGATTCGAACTCCCGGTACAGCTTTACAACCGTACGGCGGTTTAGCAAACCGCTGCCTTCAGCCACTCGGCCACCTCTCCAGGGAAATTGGAAATTGGAAATTTTAGATTTTGAATTTTTGAGATGAGTACTATTTCAAATTTTCAATTCAAAACTAAAACTTTTCTTCGTCGCGGAGGATGAGGGACTCGAACCCCCAAGTCCTTGCGGACGGCAGTTTTCAAGACTGCTGACTTACCAATTAGCCTAATCCTCCAAAGAACATCACGCCGTAAAAACGGGACGCAATATACTTTTTTTACCCATGAGTGTCAATATTTAATTGGCTTACCGCGGCAAGGCGCCATTGGTTACCCATGAACGGATCGAATCGATCTGAGCTGTGGTGAGATACGGCGGTCCATCCGCCGGCATCCTTTCTCCTGAGATTCCTGGTGTACCCTGAATTTTTCTAATGAGATAACTATTAGTCGTATCGCCCGGTGCAATACGTTTCAACGTCGGCGTCTCATTGCTTGCAACATTTACAATATGCAGATAGGCGAAGTTTTCTGTGAGATTCTGGCCTTGCGGCGGATTGGAGCCAAAATGACAACGGGTACAATTGGCATTGAATATATTTTGTACCACCAGCGGCACTTTTGGAATCGCCTTTAAAGTTATTCCATAATCGGTCGTTTGGTTATCAATGACTAATGCCGTAAATGTTGAGTCAAAATATCCGGATAAGCTCAGTTTGATAGTATGATTTCCCGTACTAAGATTTTTCAAAGTGTCGGGCGTAAGCTTGCCGCTGCCGGTCCCATTACGGAAAATTGCCGCACCTGACGGAACAGAACTGATGAACAAATTTCCAACAGGCAGTGCCCTCATACTAATCGACTGACTCACTGTCTGATTGGCATTGGGCACAGTGACAGTGAAGGTCGAGTCGAAGTAATTCGTGAGCGTTAATTTTATAGCATGATCGCCGGAAGTAATATTCCTCAAAGTATCCGGAGTTACTTTTCCGCTATTGACATTATCCAGAAATATAGCGGCTCCGCTTGGCGTTGAAGTGACGAATACATTTCCAAAAAGTAATGCCCGCATCGTAACAGATTGGCTCGTAGTCAAATTCTCGCTAACAGATACGGAAAACGTCGAGTCGGCATAATTGCTCAATGTAAGTTTAATCGTATGATCCCCGACAACGACGGATGTCAGCGTATCCGGCGTTATTTTTCCTGTCGTATTGCCGTCAAGAAAGATTGCGGCGCCTGCCGGAACGGAGCTTAAGAATATTTTGCCTACCGGCGCAGACAATGGCGTTAAGGTGATCGAACGAACAGCAGTCGAGCCGTCTTCTACTCTGACGGTGATTGAATCGTCAAAAAAACCGGATTTGCTTAGCCGGACTTCATGAAGCCCGGTATCAAGATCGGTGAATGTGAATGGGGTGACATTTGCAGATTTTATATTGTCGAGATAGATGTCGGCGCCTGCGGGGCTTGACGAAATCTGGATATTCCCTTTGGGTTCATCCGCCGGTTCTGATTTTTCCGCTTTATCGCACGCAAAAAAGCACGCGCCGATAAGGATCGCACCAACGGCCATGATGTGTTTCATACCTGCACCTTTCTTTATATTGGAGGAATGCAAAAAACGTTTCTCTTAACGAATGTTGTCAGCCTTCAAATTCGGTACAGTTAATCCGGCTTCACGATTGCTAATCGTGCTCTACCGTTCAATTCAATGTAAGAAAGGGAAAAATTATATAACTTTAAGCCTGGTATTCGCAAAAAACATTTTTTGCCCGAGCGCTTTCGCACGTTCTCCGGGATCGCCGTGATGAATGATGCTGATCGTCGAAGCCAGGTTTTTCGCAATTTCCATAAATGCTTTTGCGTTGGGTGATTCGGGTTTGGCTATCACAATAGGTTTACCTTCGTCGCCGGCTATCCGCGTTTCGATATCCAGCGGAACTTCTCCCAGAAACGGCACTTCCATTTTGTCCGCCGCTTTGTGCGCGCCGCCGTACGAAAATATTTCCGCGCGGTGATGGCACTTTGGGCATTCGTAGTAACTCATGTTTTCAATGACACCGAGAATCGGAACATTCACCTTCTGGAACATGCCGACGCCGCGCTTTGCATCCATCAACGCAACATCCTGAGGCGTTGTGACGATCACCGCGCCAACCAGCTGTACCGCCTGCGACATAGTGAGCTGAGCGTCGCCCGTTCCGGGCGGCATGTCTACGATCAGATAATCCAGTTCGCCCCAGTCCACGTCGCGCATCAGCTGCGTGATCGCCTGTGCGACTATCGGCCCGCGCCATACCAGCGCCTGATCTTCCGGCATTAAAAAACCGATGCTCATCATTTGTATGCCATGATGTTTGATCGTGTCCATGCGCGTACCGTCGGTAGAAAGAGGTTTCTCATGAATGCCCATCATCAGCGGAATGCTCGGCCCGTAAATGTCCGCATCCAATAGCCCGACCTTGGCTCCTAGCAAACCGAGCGCAACGGCTAAATTGGTCGCCACCGTCGATTTCCCTACGCCGCCCTTTCCGCTCGCCACGGCAATCACGTTTTTTACGCCCGGTAAAAGCGCCGTCGTTTGTTTGGCGCCTTGAACTCGGGAGGTCATTTCAACGCTGACTTTGGTGACCCCCTGTAATTTGGATACTTCAGTGACGCATTGCTGTTTTAACAGGTCTTTGACAGGACAAGCGGGCGTGGTCAGTTCAACTTTGAACGACACGTCCCCGTTTTTGATCTCAATATCTTTGACGAATCCCAGGCTGACGATGTCTTTGTGCAGGTCGGGATCCTGAACTTTTTTTAACGCTTCAAGAATATTTTCTTTGGTTACCATGTTATCCTTTCAACTGGATTGTACTTTTTTTTTCGCGGTGCATATTAAGAAAAAACCGAGTGATTGACAAGTTAATTCAATTTAAACCGGATATAGCACTTGTTATTCAACGAAAAAAAAAGTAGAATATTCTGCTGTTTTATCAATATATACAAATTGGTTTGGAATTTATGCCGCTTAAAGCATTTAAAATGTATCATCCGCGCGATGAGGTGGAAGCGCTCGAAACGCACGGACAAAGTTGGTTATCCGACACGATCGAAGAAAATATCGGCCTGTGCGCTATGCAGACTATTGAACCGGTGTTTAACCGTCATCTCCCGAAGCAGGGAAAAATTCTAGAAGCGGGCTGCGGCCTCGGACGATGGGTTATTTACTATAGACGCAAAGGTTACGACATCATCGGAATCGATCTGGCCAAAGACGCCCTCGCGATGGCTAAATCATACGATCCATCCCTTCCGGTTTTCATCGACAACATCTTGAGATCAAATTATCCGGACGGTCATTTTGACGCCGTCATTTCGCTCGGCGTCGTTGAACATTTTGAAGAAGGGCCTATGGAAGCGCTGAACGAAGCGCATCGTCTGCTGGCGAAAGGCGGATTACTTTTTGTTTCCGTCCCGCTGCAAAACACATTCCGTAAACTATTGGTCAATCATTTGAAACGGATCAAGAAGTTCATCCGGACGCGAAAAGGCCGTTCGTACATTTTTGAAGAATACCGTTATACGCAGAAACAACTTGAGTGTTTTCTAACATCTGCCGGCTTCGAAGTAATAGACGTAGCTGTGGATGATTTTTTCCCGCCGAAAAATATGGGGTTGTTCGTTGATCTTCCTTTTCTGAGAGATAACACGAAAAAATGGGAATTAAACCCATCAGGACGATTGCTAAACAGCCTTTTCCGAACTTTTTCCCCGAGATTTGCCTGCGCCGGACTTTTGTGGGTGTGCAGAAAAAAGTAAGCAATTGGTAAAATAGCCTTGAAAGTCTAAGTTCCATTATCTATATTGGCGCGTCTTTATGACATGGTGGGCATAGCTCAAGTGGTTAGAGCGCCAGGTTGTGGCCCTGGAGGCTGCGGGTTCAAGTCCCGTTGCTCACCCCAGTGAAAACACGTGATTGACGAAAACGCGATTTCGTTTTAAGAACGTGATTTTTTTCTTGCAAAGCGGATTTTTGTTTTGTATAATTGCACCGCTTTTACGATGTATGCGCCTATCGTCTAGGGGTTAGGACATCGCCCTTTCACGGCGGTAACCGGGGTTCAAATCCCCGTAGGCGTACAAAAAAATCCCGTCCTGCACGAATGCGGGACGGGATTTAATTTTTTACCGCAAAATAACCATTCAAAACATTCTTATTTCACTTGTTTGATCATCCTCTGCACTTTTGCCAGTCTGCGTTCCGAAATCGATTTGATCGGTTCCGGAGCGAACATGCTCAAATTAAGATAAAATCGTTCGGCATCGGCGATACGGTTCTTTTCAAAATAGATCTGCGCCAGACTTAGTTTCACCTGCGGCGCACGCGCGTCGTCGGCAAATGCTACGAGAAAGTCCAGGTAGACCGCGATAGCTTTATCGTATTCCTTCTTTAACTCGTAGTCTTTTCCTATCGAGCACATCCGGTCGCCCACTTTCGGCAGCAGAACGCTGTTGGGAAAAGTCTGCGCGACCTGCTTATAAATTCCCAGCGGCACTTCCGTGTTCTTGTTGGCCAGATACGTATCCGCAACCCGAACCAGGGATTCCTCAATGCGGTACGTGTTTTTCATTTCCGTTCTCATTTTTTCGGCCAATTCATTATATATGACCATGGCTTTGTCGGGCTTGTTTGCCGCTTCGTATTTTCTTGCGATACGGTATAAATAAAAATCCGTTGCCCACACGGTGACCGGATTATCCATACGAATCTTCAGATAAGCGGCCTGGGCTTCGTCGATTTTTCCTTCTTTTTCAAGACAAACCGCTTTCTTAAAAGCAATCCACTCATCCAGGTCGGAATAGGTGCGCAGCAGGGGATATAAGGCGCGCGCTTCAGAGAATTTTTTCTGTTTCCACAAAAGTTCTTCTTGTATCAAAACAGACTGTACCATAAGGTAACGGTCTCCGTCCCCGCTGGATTTGCGCAGATGAACGCCTTTGTCCGTTCCTATCCAGATACTCTCATCATCGGAAAATTTCACTACTTTCACATCGTTGGACGGAAGGCCGTTGGCCGTGGTATAATTGATCCAAAATGTTTTATTAAAAAAACTCATGCCCGATTTCGTACCTGCAATGACCTTGCCCGATTTGGAAACACTGACGCATTGAATGACATCGGTCACCAATCCGTCTTTGGTCGTGTATATGCGCCAGGCGCCGTCGTACGCCGCAACCCCTTTGTTCGTCGCAAGCCATTTGGTATCGTTGGCATCAATGTAAAAATCGCGGACTTCCGAAAAATCAATATCGCCGGTATTCACGATCACTTTGGGTTCCTTGTCGAGCTGAACAAGGTATTTATCCGCGATCAGCCACAGCACGCCTTTGCTGTCATCGATAACGAATTTGACGTTATCGGAAGGCATGCCGTTTCTGGAAGTAAAACTTTTTCCTCCGATCAGCAATCCCTGGTCGGTTGCCGCAACTACCGATTTCGTTTTAGGACGGTAAAACATCTGCCGGATCGCGCGGGTATTAAAAGGCGAACCCATGACGATCCACTTGGACTTATTCCTGCTGTAATTCATATTGTAGAGCGTGTTTTTTGTCAAGCCGCCCATGATCGCCCAAAGGTCGCGGTCGGAATCCAAATAAATCTGCGTTACGTTTTGCCCGGACAAACCGTCGGTGTAGGACGTCAGCGCGTTCATGGTCATATCCCATTTCACCGCTCCGTTATTCTGCGTGCCGATCCACAAATTATTTCCTTCGATCATAAAATAATTTACCGGCGAGGCCGTCGCATAATTTTTCCATTCGATGCCGCCTTTAAGGCTCTTCATAATGTCTTCGCGATGCGTCATATCATACGCGTCTCCGACCCTGTACAGGATCTCATAATCATCGCTTGCCGCGGCAAGATCATTGTATACGGGCTGGGAAACTTCCGGCCCTTTCTGTTTTTCCTCCATATTCGCAACGATCCAGCGAATCTCGTTATACCGGGAGTTGTCAGGATATTTGTTGTTCAATTTCTGATATAACCGCGCCGCGCCGAATGAGTCGCCGTCTTTTTCAAACAACGAAGCCATTTTCCATAAAATTTCCGGATTGACAGGATCGTCCGGATATGTGTCAAGGTATTGCTGGTAATACATCTGCGCGTCATTGACCTTCTGAAGTTCGGCCGACAGATCCGCTACATCCAAAATCACTTGTTTTGCTTTCCCATGAGTTGGAAATTGCGCCAGGAACTTTTTCGCAAGTTCTTTGACTTTATCAAGCTGTTCGTCTTTCAAGCTCATTTGTTCCAGCGCGAAGATCACCAGCGGAATCTCCTGCGCCTGCTTCAGATAATCGCGGGTGAAAAACAGGTCGTAAAATTTTCTCGCATTCACGTCGTCGCCTAATACGCGGAATTCCTCCGCTTTTTGAAACAAGGCTGAAGCGATCTTAACCGCATCGTCTTTATCGGTGAACTGATTCAAACCCGTCTTCGTGCCAGCCCATATATCGCCATAAGGATCGCATTCGATTACCAATCCTTCGTCGGAGGCCAGTCCGTCCTTGACCGTAAAGGCTTTTTCCTTTCCGTCCTGAATTTTGTAGATGCCGTCTTCCTCGGATGCGACCCAGACGTTTCCCGCGAGGTCCATGGTGATCGAACTTGCAGGAATATCTTTTAAGTACTGCGTACAGATTTTTTCATCAAATTTGCCGACGCCTTTTTCCGTGGCGACCCATACGATCCCATCCGACGCAACAAACACGTCGTGAATATCGTTGGACGGCAGGCCGTTCAGTTTCTGGTTATAATTTTTCCATGTTTTCCCGTTGAATTGAGCAAGCCCCTCGTCGGTGGCAACCCATATCGCGCCGCGCCAATTGGAGTGAATCGCGCGAATCGAATTGGACGGCAGTAGTTTGTTGGTGTTCTTGGTATCAAAAACCGACCATCGGTCGCCGTTGATTCGCACCAGTCCTTTATCCGTGCCAACCCACACCTGATTATCGTCGTCCACATGCAGGGCTGTGATATCGTTGGTCAGCAGCGTTATGTCGTTTTTCTGGTTATGCGTGAATTTCTTACCGTCCCACATATCCAGGCCGTTGTCCGTGGCAATCCATTTCCTTCCGGTCTTGTCAACGGCGATCGCGCGAATTTTATCCGACAATAATCCGCTTTCCTTGGTAAAAGACGCTGTTTCTTTGATGCCGGTAAATTGTTTTACTCCGCCGTTATGCACGCCGACCCAGACGCCGTTGTCATCAAAATCGATGGACATAACGTGCACGGAACTGCCGCCTTTATCCGTGGTCAAGATCTTCTGCCACTGGGCGAATGCGGCGGTTTGAATAATAAAAAGTGAGATGACGAACATCAGAAAATTTTTCATGGGAATCAAAATCCTAAATTGTTTCAAAATAAAACTTACATGGACGCAAAGATAATCTATTTCCGTCATAAAGGCAATTCTGAAAAAATGCAGGGACGAGATTACAACATTGAATTTCAAACCGAATGTATTTAGATTAAAAAAAAACAAACTGGGTTACGATTCTATGATCCGTTTTTTAACCGCCGGCGAATCGCACGGCAAAGGCCTGGTCGGGATAATCGAAGGTATTCCTGCAGGACTGGAATTGGCCGCAGAATATATTGACCACCAGCTGCATCGCCGGCAGCAAGGTTACGGCCGCGGCGGACGCATGAAGATCGAATCCGACCGGGCAGAAATTATTTCCGGTGTGCGATTCGGGAAGACCATCGGTTCTCCGATCGGCTTGCTCGTATGGAATAAAGATTGGGAAAACTGGAAAGACGTTATGCCGGTTGAGGCTCAAAGGGATAAGAACAAAATAAAAAAAGTTACGCTTCCCCGTCCGGGCCATGCCGATCTTGCCGGCATACTCAAATTCGGATTCGATGATATTCGGCCCGTAATTGAACGCTCCAGCGCGCGGGAAACGGCCATGCGTGTTGCGCTCGGAAGCGTTGCAAGAAAATTACTCGAGGAATTCGGTGTCACAATCGCATCCCATGTAATTCAAATCGGAAAAATCAAAATTCAAAATTCAACATTTAAAATTCAAAATTTCAGTGTATCTGAGATAACGAAATTATCCGACGATTCTGAAGTTCGCGCGCTGTATCCGGAAGACTCAAAAAAAATGATCGACGAAATAAAGGCGGCACAAAAGGAAGGCAATTCGCTGGGCGGAATATTTGAAGTGGTGGTAGACGGCCTTCCGGCAGGACTTGGCAGCTATACGCATTGGGATAAAAAATTAGACGGTATTTTGGCGCAATATATCTGTTCTATCCCGGCCGTCAAAGGCGTCGAGATCGGCGATGCTTTTGAAAACGCGGGAAAATTCGGCTCTGACGTTCATGACGAAATCTTCTATGACGAAAAAAAGGGTTATTACCGTAAAACGAACCGTTCCGGCGGACTTGAAGGCGGGATGACCACGGGCGAACGGTTAATTTTGCGCGGCGCGATGAAACCTATTCCCACGCTCGCCCGGCCGCTGATGTCGGTCGATATTGAAACCAAAAAATCAGCCTCCGCGCATAAAGAGCGAACGGATACGTGTTCCGTTCCCGCCGCGGCGGTGGTCGCCGAAGCCATGACGGCGCTCGCGCTGATCAATCCTTTCCTGGAAAAATTCGGCGGAGACAGTATGAACGAAATTAAAAAGCATTTACAGTTCCATCGCTGAGACGAACACAAACTACGATTTCACCTCCCGCAGATTTCGCAGATGCACGCAGAAATCATCAGCCCGAAATTGCGATATTTTTTTTCTTTGCGATCTTTGCGCCTCTGCGGTTAATGATCTCAATGAAATTCCTCTTCAAACCATCCTCTTGCTCCTAAATTCCACCGCTTTCTCCTTTTTGCATAATTTCCATCTTCCGACATAAATCAGTTAAAAACATGACATCGGTCATTGTTGTGGGGATATGAATTCCTTATCTTTAATCCAACTAATCAAAGACATGATAATACTTTAAATATAATAAATTCAATAAATTAATAGGGAAACCCATGAAACGAAATATGGTCACTTTGGATGGTAATGAAGCGGCGGCGTATGTTGCTCATAAATTAAACGAAGTTATCGCTATTTATCCCATCACTCCGTCCTCAGCCATGGGCGAATTTTCTGATGAATGGTCGGCGCACGGACAAAAGAATATTTGGGGAACGGTTCCGTCCGTGATGGAAATGCAGAGCGAAGGCGGCGCGGCCGGCGCGGTTCACGGCGCCTTACAAACGGGCGCATTAACAACGACTTTCACATCATCGCAGGGTTTACTGCTGATGATTCCAAATATGTATAAGATCGCGGGTGAACTGACCTCCACGGTGTTTCACGTTGCGGCGCGGTCGGTGGCGTCGCAGGCTTTGTCCATTTTCGGCGATCATTCGGACGTGATGGCCGTTCGCGCCACGGGATTCGGACAACTCGTTTCTAACTCGGTTCAGGAAGTGATGGATTTCGCACTTATTGCCCATGCCGCGACACTGGAAGCGCGTCTGCCCCTGATCCATTTCTTTGACGGTTTCCGCACGTCGCACGAAGTGATGAAAGTGGAACAGCTTTCCGAAGAAGATCTCCGCGCGATGATGGATGAGGAACTCATCCGCGCGCACCGTCTGCGCGCCTTGTCGCCGGACCGTCCTTTCATGCGCGGTTCTGCGCAGAACCCGGACGTGTTCTTCCAGGGACGCGAATCGGTGAATCCCTATTACGCAAAGTGTCCGGACATCATTCAGAAAACTATGGATAAATTTGCCAAAATTGTCGGACGGCAATATCACTTATTCGATTATCACGGCGCGCCCGATGCGGACCGCGTGATCATCATCATGGGCTCCGGCGCAACCACCGCGCAGGAAACCGTCGATTACCTCGTGAATAAAGGCGAAAAAGTTGGCGTGCTAAAAGTTCATCTCTACCGCCCGTTCGCAATCGAACAATTCATCGGCGCGTTACCGAAAACGGTAAAGAAAATTTCCGTTCTTGACCGCACAAAAGAACCCGGCAGCGCTGGCGAACCTTTGTATCAGGATGTGCTGACGGCGCTCACCGAATCGATGGGCGAAGGTAAATTACCTTTCGCATTTCCGAAAGTAGTCGGCGGCCGCTACGGATTATCGTCGAAAGAATTCACATCCGCGATGGTCAAAGGTATTTTTGACGATTTGTCAAAACCACAGCCGAAAAATCATTATACGATCGGCATTAACGACGACGTAAGTCATACAAGCCTGAGCTACGACCCGTCATTGACAACGGAAGGCAAAGATGTGGTGCGCGCGCTGTTCTACGGACTCGGTGCGGACGGCACGGTCGGCGCCAACAAAAATTCCATCAAGATCATCGGCGAAGACACCGACAATTACGCGCAAGGTTATTTTGTTTACGATTCCAAAAAATCCGGTTCGGTTACCATTTCCCATTTGCGTTTCGGGCCGAAACAGATCCAGTCGTCGTATCTTGTTAATTCATCCAACTTCGTTGCATGCCATCAATATACGTTCCTCGAAAAATACGACATGCTGAAAACTATCGTGGACGGCGGCACATTCCTGCTCAACAGCCCTTACGGAAAAGACGAAGTTTGGAATACCTTGCCCCGCACGGTTCAGCAACAGATCATTGATAAAAAATTAAATTTTTATGTCATCGACGGCTATACCGTTGCCAAGGACACCGGTATGGGCGGCCGTTTTAACACGATCATGCAAACGTGTTTCTTCGCTATTTCCGGAATTCTGCCGCGCGACAAAGCTATCGAAGCGATCAAAGCTTCGATTGAAAAAACGTACGGCAAGAAAGGCGAAGAAATTGTGCGGATCAATTTCAACGCCGTCGATCAGACCTTGGTCAATTTGCATCAGGTTGAAGTTCCTAAAACGGTAACGAGCAAGATCGAATTGCCGCCGGTCGTTTCCTCGAAGGCGCCGGATTTTGTCAAAAACGTAACTTCTAAAATCATTGCCGGACTCGGCGACGATCTGCCGGTCAGCGCGATGCCTGTTGACGGCACGTTCCCAAGCGACACCGCGCAGTGGGAAAAAAGAAATATCGCGCTGGAAATTCCGGCCTGGGATCCCAAAGTGTGTATTCAATGCAACAAATGCGCGCTGGTTTGTCCCCACGCCACGATTCGCATCAAAGTTTATGATCAGAAAGAACTATCTTCGCAACCTACGACGTTCAAATCAACGCCGTACCGAGGCAAAGAATATCCCGGCATGATGTATTCGATCCAGGTTGCTCCTGAAGACTGCACCGGCTGCGGCATTTGCGTGGATGTTTGTCCTGCGAAAAATAAAAGCGAAACACGCCTCAAAGCGATCAACATGGTTCCGCAGCCGCCATTACGTGATAACGAACGTACGAATTGGGACTTCTTCCTCAACTTGCCCGAGATCGACCGCCGCAATGTTCAAACCGGCTCGGTGAAAGGCTCCCAATTCCTTCAGCCGCTGTTTGAATTCTCCGGCGCCTGTTCCGGGTGCGGCGAAACGCCGTATCTGAAACTGCTGAGCCAGCTTTTCGGCGACCGCACCGTTATTGCCAACGCGACGGGCTGTTCCTCGATCTACGGAGGTAACCTTCCGACGACGCCGTGGGCAAAGAATAAGGAAGGACGGGGCCCGGCATGGTCTAATTCGCTTTTTGAAGATAACGCGGAATTCGGCCTCGGCATGCGGCTCACGATGGATAAACAAAACGAGTACGCGCGTGAACTGTTGCAAAAACTGGCTTCGCAGGTTGGCGACGATCTCGCGCAGTCCATTCTCACGGCAAAACAAGTAGACGAATCGGATATTCACGATCAGCGCGAGCGCGTGGAAGCGTTGAAGAAACAGCTGGCGACGATTAAATCAACCGAAGGAAAAACGCTTCTAACGATTGCCGATATTCTGGTGAAGAAATGCGTCTGGATCGTCGGCGGCGACGGGTGGGCATACGATATCGGTTACGGCGGACTCGATCACGTACTCGCGTCGGGACGTAATGTAAATATTCTGGTGCTCGATACGGAAGTCTATTCCAATACCGGCGGACAGATGTCCAAATCAACCAATCGCGCCGCCGTGGCCAAATTCGCCGCGGCAGGGAAACGCGTGTCGAAAAAAGACCTCGGCCTGATGGCGATCAGCGCCGGACACGTGTACGTCGCGCAAATTGCCATGGGCGCCAACGATACGCAAACGGTCAAAGCATTTCTCGAAGCGGAAGCGTACGACGGCCCGTCGGTGATCATTGCCTATAGCCATTGTATCGCGCACGGCATTAATATGGGGCTCGGCCTGCATCAGCAAAAAGCCGCAACGGACAGCGGACACTGGCCGCTATACCGATACAATCCGAACCTGGCCCTGGAGGGAAAAAACCCGCTGGTTCTGGATTCTAAAGCGCCGAGCATTTCGTTCAAAGATTATGCGTACAACGAAACTCGCTACAAGATGCTGACCATGAGCGATCCGGAAATGGCGAAAACTCTGGCCATACAGGCGCAGGATGACATTAATAAGCGCTGGAATTTTTATGAACAGATGGCGACGCTCCATTACGGCGAAAACGGGAAAGACGTCTCGGATCATTAACAAAGAAATTCGACGGCTTTAATATTGATCGTAAAGTCAAAATGGTATGGGCAATGATTGAAATTTTCGAATGAATAAATGTTAATCTAATAAATTAGAAAGGTACCTTTAT
>WBUR01000048.1 GCA_008933615.1 bacterium
CCTGATCATAAGAGGCCGCATATAAATTAAGCGCGCTGTCTGCTGACATCGTAATATTCAAGGTGTCATAACGCGCTCCGCCGTTGTTGGCATTCGTCCTGATCGCAATAAAACTCGTATCCCCTACGCTCACGCTAATCAGGCCCGTCTGATCCGTGAAACCCGATGTGTCAGCGGAAATAAAACTTGTCCCAACCATACCAGCATGAAATGTAATGCTATCGTTATTGAGGGAATCTGCCGTTAGAATACCGTTCAATCCGTTTACCCGCCAATTGACTTTTACACGCCTTATAAAATTATCATTCTTATCAAACCCATAAGCATACGCTTTCACAGAATCATCCGCCGTCAGCGTTGTGTCGCCGGCTTCATTCGCAAAGGATTGCGGTGACCACTTGATTTTAATATATGCTACGGTATCGGAAATGACAGTAACCTGCTGAGTTCCGCCAGTCAGAATTCGGTTCGCACTAACTAAAGAAGCTCTTATATTAGATGGAAACAAAAATGCCCCGAGCGTATCCCTGACATCGAGCAAAAATGTTATTTTAATAGAATCTTTGACAGCCATATACGCTGTTTGAACGGCCAAGCTATCCGTACTTGAATTGTAATTCCATACTGCAAATCCATAATCTGCAGGACGAGTGCTTGAATTTTGAATAAACTGACTGACGCCATCAACACTGATATCCGTGACTGTTATCGATTTATCCGTAAAGGGATTGAATACAAGCAGCGAATCAAACCGCGCCATCGAATCCGCAGGCGATGTGGTCCGAATGATATAGATAAATTGTTGCAGGTTAGTATGTGTAACAACCGATGCTGGCGCGATGGAAGCGTCAGCTGTGGACGGATTGTTGGAATGAAACAAGATGGCTAAGTTATTACTCAAAGTTCCGGCATTGTCAAACGAATACAGGAGGCCCGATGCACCAGCAGAACCTTCAATACCCACAGAGCAATTACCCCCATCAACGCCCGACCCTAAAAGCGTCTGATATTGAAGAAGAATATGATTGGTGGTTTCAAAGAGAACCACCTGAAAAGTTACAGATTGAGCCCCGCCAACAGACAGGTCGTAATTGCTCCAGGTAACAACAAACTTACGGTGAGGGGCCGTTCCAATAGTTTTATAATAAACCCGTGAAAATGAACCCGTTGTCAGATCAGTCCAATATGCTGCAATCATCCGGTCAGGAGCCCCTGCTGCAGGAATGGTGACGTGAGTTGGATGAGAAATCACAGAATCAAAACTAACAAAGCCGTTGGAACTGATCACCAGTCGGGAAACTGTGGTATCAAAAAAACTAAAATTAAACCCAATATTGACAAATCCGCTGGTATCATCATCCGTAAGCGTCAACTCTGTTCCATCCGTAGCATCAATCCAATTATACAC
The DNA here is from genome assembly GCA_008933615.1 of bacterium. NCBI lineage: Bacteria > bacterium. The sequence continues at coordinate 1,409 of WBUR01000048.1, forward strand.
GACCTTTGGGCTCGGAGATTTGGAATTAGTCCAACGGTACGTGCCACTGCTGTCCTGATCAGCCCACACGGTCCCGGCGGCAAATGACAATGAGAGTGTCCCTGTCCATAAGAAAGAGAATATTTTTCTTAAGTGTCGATTCATTATTTAACAGTACCCTGGTGTTTGAGCAGAATTGGTTTTGCAGAAACATAAGTGGAAAACGTTCCCGGAGACGAACTGAGCGATACAGCAACAAACATGAAGTTTTCTTTTCCGGTCAATGAAGCGGCTGCTAATGGGTTTTCTCCTATTGTTTGATCGTATTCGGGAACGAAAATGAGCAACCGAATAAACACCCGATCGCCGTTTTGTAGCGTGGTTGCAGTACGAATAACTGTAGATTTTTTCTTGTTAATGACCCAAGCCGTTTGCGGAATGTTTTTTGCGAAGAGGGTTGAGTCTTTTGTGAGCCAAAGTTCAGCGGAATTACTGCTGTTAACCCTCCTTATCGATTCTATAACTATCGAGGCATTTTCAAAGGGGATCTGAATTTCTAAGGTATTGGCAGGCCCGTTTTTCAACGTCAGATTCAATTCGACGTGCTCTGGATTTCCGGCCTCGAATTCAAATTGACTCAGTTCAAATAAAATACCATCAGAACTTTGCGCTACCAATGAGTAGGAAAAGAACCAACAAAAGCACAGAGTGCGAATGAAATACTTATTCAGTAGTGTCAAATAATGCATTAATCTCTCTTGATAATTCAAAATAGAGAAACTGTCTGTGTAGACTTGTTTGGATAGTTTTAGAAAATATAATTAAAAGCCCTCAGGTTCGCAAGAAGATAAAATTAAAATAATTCGTAACTTCCCTATTCAAAATGGTTTTAAAAAGAGTAAAAAATCGTCCATTTTTAGGCACACATATCAAGCCCGGTTACACTATAATTGGTGTGATGGAACTTTTTGCAGTACCGATTGTCTAATTTACAATCCGATAAAAAAGGCATATATGAAACCTTTTTTAACCGGTATCGTATTTTAACTATCTTATTCAAGATAAACACAGGATTAACGATCATGAAAAAAATCATTCATTTTATGATGTGTGGGTTGCTTGTATTATCGTCCGCTACGTTATCCGCACAGAATGGCCGTATGGCATCCGATGACATGGATGAAAGCGGCGATGAATATATACAAGAGATCAAAGAAAAATACCTGCCCAATTCCAAGTCGCTTATCATTTTCAAAGGCGATCATAAATTATCTTCTGATAAACGAGTGGATGGCGACATTCTCGTTATAAATGGAGATCTCATAGTTCATGGTGAACTTAACGGCCGGGCGGTCGTGACCAACGGAAATATAGTGGTTAAGAGTACCGGGCGAATCGGGAAGGAAGCGATCGCTGTTAACGGGAAAGTTATTTTTGGCGACGATAACTCTACGGCCTTAAAGACAGAAAACTCACCTGCATTTTCAAGGAAAGATATGGACGATGAAGCCGATTCAGAATTTGATGACGTGGCTTCTGTTCCCAATGCCCCGACCCCTCCGGTGTTTAACAACGACTGGGCTGCTAAAAATTCCTACGAAAAAGAAATGGAACGATTTAATCGTGAAATGGAAGCATTCAACCGAAAGATGGACAAATTTAACTCCAAAATGCAGGCGTTGAATGAGAAAATGGCCGAGAAAAACAGCCATACCTATCATTATGATTACACCGGTGATGATGTCGATAGCGCTACTGAAGATAACGATGACACGCATAGCGCTTCGTTTGTCCGGGTGGACGATGAACCTAAAGATCAATGGAGAAAAAATCAAAAAAACCAAAGTGAAATCACCTATTTCCTTTCGCGAAAACCACGATATAAGTATACCAACTTCTTTTTGTTTGACTATAACCGGGTAGATGGGCTTTACTTGGGCCTCAAATTAGATCGGAATCACCAAATCTATTCCAGAAAGCCTTTTCAGATATACGGTGAAGCCGGCTACGCTTTTAGCGAAAAGGCACTTCGATACCAGTTGGGAGTAGATAAAGTGTGGGGAAGTCAATTTCGCTTCACCGTGGGCGGTGAATTGCATGATTTGACCAGTACTCAGGACGGTTTATTAGTAGGCGATATTGAAAATGCGGTAAATGCATTGATCCTCAAGAACGATTACAGGGACTATTTCAGAACGTTGGGTTATAGTTTTCAGGTAAGCCAAAATTTGAATGAATCACTGAGATTAGTCGCTGCCTACAAGGTTGACGATTATTCAAACATGCAGAATAATGTTAACTGGGCCGTTTTGTTCCCTAAACAAGATTTCAGAGTCAATCCGGCAATAGATGAAGGACATATGGTCAGCTATTCCGGTGCAGTTGAATTAAACACCGTATCGACGATCAGTGCAGGGAAAAAACATTTTAAACGTGTTGGATGGAACATATTGGCGGAAGGTGAACGTAGCCTTAAACCACTGAACTCTGATTTTGAGTTTACACGATACACACTGAGCGTCGCTCGTTATCAGCCGATCAGCCAATGGGAAAACATTGACGCACGAATAATGTTCGGCGCCGGAACAGGCGATCTTCCGTTACAAAAGATCTTTTCAGTTGGCGGGATATCGACCCTGCGCGGCCATTCCTATAAGGCGTTCACAGGTAATCAAATGGCTTTAGCAAATATTGAATACCGCGTCAGTTCCGGCATATTGAAAGATGATAAGATTTTCTTCATTCATCCGTTCAGTTTCATACTATTTATGGACAGTGGTTACGCATGGAATAATAAGGTCTACGCGATCACCGATTTATATAAAGGAACTCATTTAGGCGATTTTGAAACCGATCTAGGAATCGGGTTAGGCGATGAAAAAAATCATTTCCGTTTTGACATCGCAAAATCTGTTTCAGAAAAAAATAGCGATTACAAATTTAATTTGAGAATCAATTACGCTTTTTAATTAAAATTGAAAATTCATTTTTTCAAAACCCCGTTCCCCCGACGGGGTTTTTTGTTTTTATAGTATTTTAAATGCGCGCTTGAATTGAAGCGCCATTATAAATATATTGACTTACTTTATTTTACGGCTTCCATTTAAATGGCGGACAACCATGTTTACCGTATCTGACCGGTTTCAAAATTTACCTGTGCATCTTTTTGCGGAAGTAGACCGAATGAAACGGGAAGCCCTCGCGCAAGGAAAAGACGTGATTGATCTCGGGGTGGGTGATCCTGATATTCCTACGCCTCAACCTATTATCGATGCGTGTGTGAAAGCATTGCATAATCCGGTAAATCACCGTTACCCGTATCAGGTTGGCTCCATGAAATACCGCGAAGCGATTGTTCGGTTTTTTAAAAAACGCTACAGAGTATCTTTAGACCCGGTTAAAAACATCATTCCTCTGATTGGCTCCAAAGAAGGCATTGCACATTTCCCTCTGGTTTTTGTAAATCCGGGCGAAGTCGTGCTTGCTCCGGATCCGGGATATCCCGCATACATTACCGGAACGGTATTAGCGGGCGGCGACTATTATCCCCTTCCGTTACTGAAAAAAAATAATTATCTGATGGATTTTGATTCCATCCCTGTGAATGTTCTTGAACGGGCAAAATTATTATTCTTTAATTATCCTAATAATCCGACAACCGGCTCTGCGGACCTAAATTATTTTTCCAGAATCGCAGCCTTCTGCAGTAAGCATCACATTATTGGCGCTCACGATGCAGCCTATCAGGAATTATTTTTTGAAACCCCGCCTCCAAGTTTTCTTCAAGCGGCGAACGCTATAGAAACGAGCATAGAGTTTCACTCTCTATCCAAGACATTCAGTATGACCGGGTGGAGGGTCGGCTTTGCTGCAGGTGAGGCGTCGCTGGTAGCCGGATTATCACGCATCAAAACCAATATAGATACGGGTCTTTTTTTGGCAATACAGGAAGCGGCAGCGTTTGCCCTTGATCATCTGGAGGAATTAACACAGCCGGCAATTGCGGTGTACAAAAAGCGGCGCGACATTGTCGTTAATGGTTTACGCAAGGCCGGATTTAAAGCCGATATGCCGGACGCAACCATTTATGTCTGGGCGGAAGTTCCCAAAGGCATACCGTCAATGGATTTCGCTAAAAAACTTTTGGATGCGACCGGTGTCGTAATTACACCTGGAGCCGGGTTGGGCAAGTCGAGCGAAGGTTATTTCAGAATTTCGCTCACCACTTCAGAGGAACGATTAAGTGAAGCCATCCGTCGGATGCTCGATTTTTCAAAAAATTTCTGACGACTATAAAAAGGATGTAAACCTTGAAACCTCTTGACAAGATCAGGCTCACGCACATGGTAATTTACGCACATCACGGCGCACATGAAGAAGAACGAACTTTGGGTCAGAGGTTTGAAATTGACGTTGAACTTGCTTTAGATGCCGAGAGGGCCGCCACGGAAGACCGGCTTGACTTATGTATTGATTATGCGAAAGTCTATCACAAAATTAATGAAGCGGTAACGGAGAAAAAATTTTATTTGATCGAAGCGCTTGCCCAATATATAGCCGAAAAAATTTTACACGATTTCGATGTCGCCGAAGTCAAGGTGCTTGTTCGTAAACCCAGCGTGCCGATCAAAGGCTCCATTAAACACGTCGAAGTAGAAATCACACGAATAAAAAAATGAATGTTCCGCTTCACACTGTATACTTAAGTTTGGGATCCAATGTTGGCAACCGGCTGCTGCAACTTAGAAAAGCTATAACGGGTATTGAAGAAATTTCAATGATAAAAAAAATATCATCAGTTTATGAAACCTCGCCCGTTGGCCCTGTTGCCCAAAATGATTTTTTGAATTTAGTTCTGGAAATCCAAACGGACATGTCGCCTTATGACCTGATGGTACACCTCATGCGGATCGAAGAAAACCATGGGCGCCAGCGCGATTTAAAATGGGGGCCTCGCAGCATTGACATTGATATTGTGTTTTATGACCAGATGATTTTGAATATATCCGGTCTTATCATTCCACATGCCCATTACGCGGATAGAAGATTTGTCATGGAACCTCTTTGTGAAATCGCGCCGCAGTGGATATGTCCTGTCCGGCAAATATCAGTACAGGAAATTCACCGCCATCTTACGGACATCCATGCGGTAAAAAAAATGTATAATCTGACAATAGATAAAACTGTAGAATTGAACTGATCCGTTAGGAGCTCTAGGCTTGATGTCAAAAGAAAAAATCAAACTCATCGCAGTCGAAGGGATCGTTAAACGCAATAATACACTTCTCGCAAAACACCTGGCGTCCCTAACAAACGCACGGACCATTCTGGAGGAGGACGGCGCTTCATCAATGATCGATGTAAATAGTTCGGATCCAAAAGATCTGATATTCAAAAAACACATGCTGCGCCTGCTCGATCGCTATAAATCACAAAAACAAATCGTGCAGACGGAAATTTTTCACGATCAGATTATTTCCGATTATCTATTCTATGCCGATCGGATTTATGCGAATCTAAAATTGGAATCGGAAGATCTCTCATTATATGACACCTTGTTTAATTTTATGGAAAAAGAGGTTGCCATACCCGACTTTGTCATTTATTTACAGAACAATACGGAAACGGTTCTCGAAAAACTTTATGCAAATTACGGCATTAAGAATAACCTCATGGGGAAAAATTCTATCGACGAAAATTATGTCCGGACGCTTAATGAGGAGTTCAACGAGTTTTTCATGTACTTCCGATGGGCCCCGGTTATGATTGTCAACGCGAACCAATTGAATCCGGAAGATCCGAAACATGTACAGGATCTTATTTTCAAAATGCAACGGCCATTCTCTGGTGTTATCTTTTACAATCCTCCTATTACTACTTAATGATTTTGTGAATGATTGCGCTGTAAAAGCGTTATATAAAAGACAACACTTCTCGAAGTAATTAGGAGTGTTTTATTATGACCACCGACGTAACCCTCCGCGATACCCTGCGACTTCATGTCAGAGAAGGGGAACTTTACCGCTCCGTTGATGAAAAAACGCTGGAATGTTTTGCCTGCGGCCATCGTTGTTTGATCAAAGACGGACGGGAAGGCATTTGCAAAATTCGATTTAATAAAGGCAGTAGATTATTTGTTCCCCACGGATACACGGCCGGCATCCAAGTAGACCCGATAGAAAAAAAACCTTTCTTTCATGTTCTTCCCGGAGCAAAAGCATTGAGTTTCGGCATGTTGGGATGCGATCTGCACTGCGCCTACTGCCAAAACTGGATCACCTCCCAAGCGCTTACGGATCCGAATGCCGGTACTGATCCGATGATCATCACGCCGCAGCAGCTCACGCGGATTGCAAAATCATATCAGGCTCGGATCATGACCAGCACATACAACGAACCTTTGATCACTTCGGAATGGGCGGTTGAAATATTTAAAGAAGCAAAAAAAGAAAACATGATCTGTTCGTATGTGTCCAATGGCAATGCGACACCCGAAGTGTTGTCATACCTCCGTCCGTACGTTGATCTTTATAAAGTCGATCTTAAGAGCTTTAATGACAAAAACTACCGCAAACTCGGAACCAAACTCGACACCGTTCTCAACAGTATACGCTTGATTTATGAAAGCGGTTTTTGGCTTGAAGTCGTTACTTTAGTTATTCCAACATTCAACGACTCCGATAACGAATTACGTGCAATGGCCGAATTTTTGGTTTCCATATCGCCGGATATTCCGTGGCACGTGACGGCGTTTCATCGGGATTACAAGATGACCGACCCGGATAATACTACGTCTGAGTCGCTCTTTCGATCAGCACAAATCGGAAAAGAAGCAGGATTGCATTATGTGTACGCAGGCAACCTCCCTGGCAATTTAGGAACGCTTGAAAACACATATTGCCATCACTGCAAGGTTCTGCTGATCGAACGTGTTGGCTTCAGGGTTCTCCAAAATAAAATAAAGAATGACGCCTGTTATCATTGCAAAACGACCATACCCGGCGTCTGGCACTAAGGGGATCCGCAATGTTTGAAACGCTGTCCATTCACGAACTCGTTCAATCCATCGAAAAAATCAACGGAAAGATCCTCATACCGGACAAAGACGTCAATTGGCTGTGGGACAGTATTAATCATCAATACTACGACATCGATGAACATGACAGAACTTTGATCAAGGAGTGTCTGGACAGCACCAATCTTCGAAGTGAAATTAGGGAGATCACTAGCGACGGCCAAACGCATTTTATCGAAAACATCTACATTCCTATCGTTCGCGAAATTAATTCATCGCGTATCATACTCAAATTATCGTTTGACATCAGCGAAAAAATGAATGCCGAGAAAATAATTTCGGAAGAACGTAATAAACTCGCCAGTATCACTTCAAATTCCCCTGACGCGGTCATTATGCTGAATAATGATATGAAAGTCATTTCGTGGAACTTAGGCGCTGAAAGTATTTTTGAATATACGGCCGATGAAATGATTGAACGCCCTATCGACAGTCTGTTTCATCCCGACAACCCCTTCTCAAAGACGCTGAATACGTTTGCGGAATCACTGCACCTGAACGATACCATTCGGCATCACCTGAGTCATTGCGTTTCCAAGTCGGGCGTTCCGCTCTATTGTGAACTTACGGTCATGTTTATGCCAACGGCTGAAATGTCGTCGCGCGAAACGGTATTGATCTTACGCGACAAAACGCATCAAAAACAACTTGAGGATGAAGTTAAACGTACTATCGATAACATTTCAAAGATCAATGAGATCAGCGCGCTTATACATGCTTCGTTGGATCCAGATGATATTTTAGATATGATCCTGGTTGCCGCAACGGCAGGACAAGGCCTGCGTTTTAATCGAGCTTTTTTATTTTTGATGAACGAAGAAAAGACTTTTCTTGAAGGACGTAAAGCTATCGGGCCATCGGATCCACAAGAGGCCGGCGTATTGTGGACGGAACTGGATCAAACTCCCCGGTCACTCAAAGACATCCTTACATCGTATACTTCCGTTCAAGACGGGCGCGATTTCAAAGTCAATCAAATTGTCAAATCCCTGCGCATTCCAATTACGCAGGATCCGGAACAGTCGGATTCGGGATATCTGGCGTTTCATGAAGTTATCACGCAAGGCCATTGCCTCCATATACGACCCAAAGATGAAAAATATTTAACACCGACGATAAAGAATTTTTTTGAAACCGATCAAATGGCAATTGTGCCGCTTATTTCTACCGAAGGCGCCGTGGGCGCGCTTGTCGTTGATAACGCAATCACGGGCCGCCTGATCAGCGACCAGGATCTTGAAATGTTAAAATTGTTTGCTCATCAGATCGTCGCTGCTCTAGAAAACGCGGTCCTGTATGACAAACTCAGAAAAAAAGTTGAGGAATTGGAAGAAGCCCACACATCGTTGAAAAATAGCCAGGAAAAATTAATCCGATCCGAACGATTAGCGGCCATCGGTGAATTGTCGGCAAATATGGCGCATGAAATACGCAATCCACTGGTAGCTATTGGCGGATTCGCGCGAGCCATGCTCGAACATCATCATTACAAAGAAAATGAGGATTTCCTAAAAATCATAGTGGATGAAACGATCCGCCTTGAACGTATCCTGAACAATACGCTCACGTATGTAAAAACATCGGAACCGACCCTGGTCAGTCAACCGCTCTTACCCATAATTAACAACGCGCTTACGCTGCTGCATGAACGCCTTGAAAATAATCGCATTCAGCTTCACACCGAATTTGCAGATTCGATCCCCGATATTGAGATAGATCCAAACCAGATTTTACAGGCCATGCTGAATATTGTGATCAATGCAGTTGAGGCAATGCCGCTGGGCGGGGAACTTTCACTAAAATTGCATGTGGAGGATGATACCGTATGTTTGAGGGTACGGGATACCGGCGAAGGTATCGATGAAGATTACCTAAAAAATATTTTTGATCCTTTTTTTACAACCAAGAACCGGGGAACCGGATTGGGCCTGGTCATCGTTCACGATATTTTTGAACGCCACGGTATTATTTTCAGAGTCGAAAGCGAAAAAAATATAGGCACTTCATTTGTGATTAATTTTAAAATTCACCAGGTTCCGCAGCCCTCTTAATATCTTGCGAAAGCCCCGCCCTTTTTGTTACATTAACAAGCGTGAAATTCCATTGCTAAAAAAATATTAACTTCGTATAATGGCGCGCATGAAAAAATTATTTTTATTTGTGGGCGAGGGGAAATAATTGAGTAACTCCAACATGGCATCTGAAAGACCAAGGACCATCCTGAAGTTCATGATTCTCGGATTTGGAGTTCTTTGTTTGTTCATTATGGTAGGCATAGCAGGCTTCTACAAATTGGTTCTGTACAACGTTCCCGCCGTGAAGGTCGAATCATTATCTATGGACCAAAAACTTGTAATCACTATTCCAAAAGGTTCTACTCTTAATGAAATATCTCATATACTCGAAGAAAGCGGCGTGATAGAAAATGCCCGCTTATTTGTGTATGCAGCCAAATATCTTAATGCTGAAAAAAACCTTAAAGCCGGACAGTATCTTTTGCCCGCGCATGCATCGAATCATCAAATATTACGAACCCTTCAAAATGCGGTACCGCAAAGCATTCGAGTGACGATTCCCGAAGGTAAGGATACGGAGTTCATCGCTCGTACGATCAAATTTAAACTTCCAATTGACACGGCGCAGTTTAGGAAAGCCGTTAGAGATTCGGCGCTCTGTTCGCATTTTCGTATTCAGGCAAATTCTCTTTTCGGATACCTCATGCCAAATACTTATTTTCTGGATCCGGGAATGAACGAAGAGGATATTGTAAGGGTCATGGTGAAGGAATTTAATAATTTCTTTGATTCCGAATTATACCGCCGCACAGTCGAGATGAATTTTACTTCGCATCAAATCGTAACGCTTGCTTCGATCATTGAAGGTGAAACGGCTGAAGAAGAGGAGCGGTATTATGTGTCTGCCGTATACCATAACCGCCTGAAAAAAAATATGCCGCTTCAGGCGGATCCCACGATTCAATTTATTATTCCGGACGGCCCACGCCGCTTGTACCATAAAGATCTGGAAATGAATAATCCATACAATACTTATAAGTTTAAAGGACTCCCGCCGGGCCCAATCAACAACCCCGGCAAAGCCTCTATTCTCGCCGCTCTATATCCTGCAAAAGTCGATTACCTTTATATGGTGGCTGACGGATCGGGAAAACATATTTTCTCCAAGACATTAGCTGAACATGTCAAAGCAAAAAAGCAACTCGACAAATTAAGAAAAAACCTTAAACGCAGCCGCGATTAATTTCAGAAAATTATTTTTTTGTGAGAAATTAATGCGCTTCTCGAAAAAATTTTATTTTTTTGTGATCATTTTCCCTTTGACAAAACATCGCGCGCGTTACCGGAGCAAAAAAAAACCGATGTCCCGGCGTTTTCTCAAAAAACAAAATTTCATTTTTGTTTTTGAAAAAAAGCCCCTATATTTTTTTAGATCCGTCTCTATCCGCAAATCGTTATGAAATGGGCTTCTACAGACACACACGGTATTTCGTTATTTTTTTTGACTTTTTTTGTACCAATAGCCGCTTCAAAAAAAATAAAACTTTTTCATAAATGCAGAATTTTGTTGACTTTCAAAACAAAAAAAGTTATGATAGTGATGAGAGAATGAAGGTGCTCTCAATTAATTAACTAAACTTTAACAAGGTGAAAGGAAACCTGAACATGGCAACGAAAAAAGCCGGTGCAAAGAAGTCAACCAAGAAGACTTCGAAAAAGAAAACCGCTAAGAAATCAACTAAGAAGTAATTTTAAATTACCTTACAGTGGTTCCATCTGGGTTACACAACTGTAAGATTAGTTGAGCAAGGGGACGTTACACACCCTCTTCGGTTTTGAAAGCAGGTATCTTAATTGATACCTGCTTTTTTATTTTGCTTCAGTTCCGCTTGATTGTAAGACGCGATGCTTGTATTTTTTTATAAATTTTCACCTAATATAAAGTGACGATGCCATGATCAACAAAACATTTATCACGCTTTTTTGTTTTCTGATTTCGATTCAACAGGATGGATCAAAAAATTCCGCGGTTCATTCCGGAATAGATAATAAAATGCTTATTCGCGCGCTTCCCGATACTTTTTCTTTTTGTGGTGAGCGTGTACCGCTGGAAATTCCGGATGTGAAGGAACGAATGGAAGATATTTATTACTCGCGCATCGGAAACGACGACCGCATTTTTTTACAATTGAAACGCACGCGCAGATACTTCCCGCTCTTCGAAAAGATCCTGAAAGAAATGGATGCTCCGGATGATTTAAAATATTTGTCGGTGGCCGAGAGTTCACTGCGTATTGACGCCTATTCAAATGCCGATGCCGCCGGGCTGTGGCAGTTCATTCCTTCCACGGGTAAACTTTGGGGGTTGCGGGTAGATAAACAAATCGACGAACGTTTTCACGTTGAGAAATCAACACGGGCCGCTTTCCGGATGTTAAAAAGCTTGCGTGCGGAATTAGGAAGCTGGTCATTGGCCGCAGCGGCATACAACAACGGCCTAGCAAATATCAACCGGGTCGTTAAAGAACAAAAGGAAAATAATTATTTCGATCTTTTCTTAAACAAAGAAACGCGCAACTATATTTTTCATATAGTCGTTATGAAGGAAATTCTTGATCATCCTCACGATTACGGTTATGTATTAGCGGACCATGATTATCATCGCCCATACGACGAATCAACTCATCTGATCACCGTCGCGGGGCCGATTTCGGATCTAGGACAATGGGCAAAAGAACAAGGAACAAATTACAAAACAGTTAAACTTCATAATTATTGGATTATGAAAAATGTTTTACCGGATGGCCGTTGGGAATTGATATTGCCGAAAGAAATAAAAATTTCTGACTCGGAGACTGATACAACCTACGGGGCAGTCTCGACGACCGAAACATCGTTTTTTATTGAACATATCGTTCAGGAAGGCGAATCGCTTATCAAAATCTCAAATCAATATGACGTGCCGGTATCTGACATCCTTAAGTGGAACCATCTCAAATCCGATGTGGTTTTCATTAACGCCAGGCTGAAAATAGAGCTGACGATATCCAAAAGAATTGTCCACTACGTGAGAACCGGCGACACACTCATCCGGCTTGCGGCGCTCTATCGTGTGAGTCAAGACCAGATTAAAGCATGGAACAAATTAACGGGTGATGTAATATCTGTGGGGAAGTCGTTGACGATCTATGCGGGCTCGGTCGATTAAAAAATAAGATCTATTTTACTTCAAGGTAGCTTATCATATCGAAGAAAATGTATAATTCAGGATTTTGACAAATATCATTGACGCGCACTTCATAATGCAAATGCGGCCCCGTTGATAACCCGGTACTCCCTACTTCTGCAATTTTCTGATTACGTTTTACTTTTTGCCCGTTACGCACATGATATGACGATAAATGGCCGTAAAGTGTTTTAACCCCATTGCCGTGATCTACAATGATAGATTTTCCGTACCCGCCGCGCCAAGTCGCCGTCTCCACAACGCCGTCCGCTGTGACATACACGGGTGTACCCCATCGCGACGCAATATCCAAACCGGTGTGTGCTTTCCATGACCGAAACGATTTACGAACGCCAAAACGATCCGTCACACGCCCGACCTTGATTGGACAAATGGAAGGAATATAATTCACCTGATTCAAGCGTGAATTAATTTGATTCTGAAGTTCAGAATAACTTTGCATTTCGAGGCTGAGACTAACTTCTAATTTATCCAGATTTTTCAGATTGGATTGAATCAGTTCGTCTGCCTCGGAAGAAATCAAATCGGGATTATAATCAATCTGAAAATCGCTGCCGCCGATACCGGCATCCTTGAGCATATCTTCCACATCGGGCAGATTCGAAACTAAACGCAATTCACTGTCTTTGGTATGAAGTGTGTTTATCTCATTTTCAATGTTCTTGACCCGTTGTCCTATTGAGGAAATTTTGTTCCGTAGAATCCCGTTTTCAATGTTTAGCTCGGCAAGACGCTCGTCGCCTGTATATGTTGAAAACAATATACCCAGCCCCGTCATGGCTATGAACAAAAAACAAATGACCGCGGTGAACATAAAAATCAAACGATTACGGGATACTATTAACTCCCGCATTTCCGATTGACTCTCAGGAAAATACAATAATCTAAATTTCTTATCTTTCATTAAACCTAACATTGTCTAATTTTTTCGGGTTATGTTTAAAAATAACAAACAATTTTTGGCAAGTCAAGGTTTATTATGAATTTCCAATATTTTCTATTGCATTTATACCCACCTTTTGATATGTTTTTGCGTCAAAAAAAGCGAGATCTATGAGAAAAAATTACGGAATCCAAAAAATCATTAAATCCGTTTTAAGTCGAATTAATTTTAATAGTTTTTTATAAGTTTTTATTTCGAGGAGGATACGCCGTTGGCATGGAACATTGAAGAATCTAACAAAGTCTACAACGTGAAAGAATGGGGAGCAGGTTATTTTCATATCAATTCCAAGGGCCATATTTCTGTCACACCCACCAAAGATCCCGATAAAGCCATTGATCTACATACTGTCATTGAGGAAGTTCATTCACGGGGAATTGAAATCCCTGTTCTTATACGATTTCAGGATATTTTGAGAAGCCGTGTTAAGGAACTTAATGAGAGTTTCAGGGCGGCTATCAGTGAATATAATTATCAGGGAAGCTACTGTGGAGTTTTCCCGATCAAAGTTAATCAACTACGTGAGGCTGTAGAAGAGATATTGGATGCGGGTATACCGTACGGATATGGGATCGAATGCGGGAGTAAACCCGAACTGTACGTTGCACTTGCTTTGATCGAAGATAAAGAACGGCTGATAATCGCCAATGGCTACAAAGACGCCGCATACATTCGTATGGCGCTTTTGGGAAAACAACTTAGGAAAAACGTCATTTTAGTAGTCGAGAAACTTTCCGAACTGCGCCAAATTCTCCAGATTTCGCAAGAATTGAATATCGAACCTGCGATAGGCATACGAGCGAAACTCAGCACGAAAGGTACCGGAAAATGGGAAGCATCAAGCGGAGATCAGTCAAAATTCGGACTCAGCACACCGGAACTTATCGAGGCAATTGAACTCCTCAAAGAAAACAACCTTCAGCATGTTTTCAAGCTCCTCCATTTTCATATCGGTTCGCAGGTTCCGGATATTCGTACTATTAAAGCCGCAGTCAAGGAAGCCGCGCGCATCTATGTCAGCATACACAAGATGGGCGTGCCCATTCAATACATTGATGTCGGCGGAGGCATGGGCGTTGATTATGACGGGTCGCGTACCACGTTTCGGAGCAGTATGAATTACACGATGCAGGAGTACGCCAATGACGTGGTTTATACTATTCTTGAAGTATGCAATAGCGAAGACGTTCCGCATCCCAATATCGTGTCGGAAAGCGGGCGCGCCATTGTCGCCCACCACTCCGTCCTGATTCTGGAAATTTTTGGTAATATCGAAAAAAATCAGAATTATAAGAAAGTCGATTTCACCCCCGACGATCCTGACATCATTCAGGAAATGCTGGATATCCGGCACCAGTTACATAAAAAAAACACCAATTATCTTGAAGCGTATCACGACGCCATTCAGCGGCGCGAAGAAGCGCATTCCCTTTTCTCGTTGGGTTATCTGACGCTTTCTGAAAAAGCGAAAGTTGAAAATCTTTTTTGGGAAATCATCTTTGTCATTCGGGAATACACAAAAAATATGACCCTAGTACCGGAAGAACTTGCGGAACTTGAACCGAGATTGGCTGAACAGTACTTATGTAATTTCTCTATCTTCCAATCTCTGCTCGATCATTGGGCCATCGGCCATTTGTTCCCTATCGTTCCTATTCATCGTCTAAATGAGGAGCCGGTCAAACGGGCAACACTAGTGGACATCACGTGCGATTCCGACGGGAAGATTGGAAAATTTATTGACCTTAAAGACATGAAGGACAGGCTGGAACTGCATCCGCTTAATGGCCAGCCGTATTATCTCGGTATTTTTTTGCTTGGGGCGTATCAGGATATCATGGGCGATATGCATAATTTATTTGGCCGCGTGAATGAAGTTCATGTATTCATGGATGACGAAGAGCCTGAGAATTATTATGTCGAAGAGATCATTCCGGGTTCCAATATCGGGCAAGTTCTATCTCTGGTACAATACAACGAAAACGAAATCATCAAACTTATTAAAAAAGCCCTCGATCAACGTATCAAAGAAGGCGTTATCAAGCCCAGTGAAGGCGTGAAACTCCTTGATATGTATGAATTAGGCTTAAAAGAATATACCTACCTTCAATTTAAACCGAACGGAAAACGATAACACAAAAATTGAATTCTAAATTTATATATTGTCTTAATTTCCTTTAGAATTTAAAATTCCAAAAACATGTAATTAATGACAAGCAACAGAATAATTCTCTTTTTACTCACGATCGTATTATACTTCTTCAGTTTTCCTCCATTTTTTACCGGCTTTTTCTCTTATTTCGTTCTCATCCCATTTTTTTTTATTCTTGAAAAAGATTTGTTTAAAAGCGGTTTCCGCACCGGTTACCTCCTGGGGCTTTTCTCAATCGGATCTTTCATTTATTGGATGAATTGGAATTCGGGAGCAACTCAAATACAAGCAACCGGTATGTATCTTGGAACAATAACCTACCTTTCATTGCTATGGGGCATTTTTGGTTTTGTTCAGAACTTTGTTTGCCAAAAATTCGGCACAAAAGGATTTGTATTTGCACCCTTTTTGTGGACCTCGCTTGAATATTTACAGTCCATGGGCGAACTCGGTTTTACGTGGCATCTTTTTCCTACGACACAAACGTATTATACTCCCCTGATCCAATATATTGAATTTACAGGTATCAACGGGATTACTTTTTGGGTTGTACTTATCAATGTAATTATCTATTTCATCATAAAAAAAGTTCGGTCCAATGATGTCTCAATTCCATGGAGCATGCACCGCTTAGTCATGGTTCTTCTTCTGCTTTTTTTTATTCCGCTTTTCTATGGGTTCATTGTTCTTAATTCACAAAAATATTCCGGAGGAAAGCGCATTCAGGCGGCGATTATTCAACCCAATATTGAGCCGAATCGAAAGTGGCTTGAAAAAGATTTTGCCTACGCAGAGATCATGCGACTCACGCATGAGGCTAAAGAAAAGAATGCAGATGTTATTTTATGGCCGGAGACAGCGATACCAACAAGACTTCGGGTAGATAAAACCAAATTTGACGATATACGCAGCGAGCTTCGCAGGCAATGGACGACACTTATAACCGGAATTCCGGATCGAAAAACAACAATGAATGTTGATGGGAAACCGAGAAGCCATTATTATAATTCTATATATATGATACGTCCCGACCGCAGCGGCTTCGTATCCTATGACAAAACACATCTGGTGCCATTCGGTGAATTCGTGCCATCATTTTTATTTTTCATGAAGGAAATGGCTATGGATGTGGGTATTCCTGATTATTATGCCGGAGACTCCATAAGCGTATTTACGTTGCCCTTGTTTAATGATACGTTACAAGCTGATTCAGTAAAAGTACTTGCCGTAGTATGCCTTGAATCTATTTTCCCCCAGTTAGTCCGGGAAGGAGTACAAAAAGGCGCCAGAATATTGGCAATCGTAACCAACGATGCATGGTATGACGGTACTTATGCCCCGATACAGCATTCGCAGATTGCTGTGCTGCGTGCAATCGAGAATCGTCTCAGCGTATTGCGATGCGCCAATTCCGGTGTATCGGCTATTATTGATCCTTACGGCAATGTCTTAGCGCAAACGCAAAACGGGACACAGGAGATATTAGCCGGATCTGTATCGATTCAGCCGCAAGAAACATTTTTTACGTGTAACGGAAACGTGTTCTCAATATTTATTTCCATCCTGACCTTTATTTTATTGCTTGTTCTCATTATCTTACGTCTGCGGTCATTTCGATCACATCCTGCTTAAATGGCCTTTGTAGGTTATCCCTATTTCATTTTTTCGATAAAAATACGATCCCAAACATTCAATACTTGTGGAAATGACTCAGGCTACTTTCAACATAAGGACAAGAGACTTCAGGTAATAGCAATGATATCACTTTCAAAATTCTATAGGTTATTTCGGCATTCAATAAAACCGATGGCTCTGCTATTAATCCCTATTTTTGGATTCTCACAAAAATTACCTATTCGAAATTATAAAAACGAGAACGGACTCCCCCAGTCGCAAATTTCTTCTATTACGCAGGACTCGAAGGGATTTATCTGGCTTATATCCACTTCCGGCTTAACACGTTACGACGGAGTCGAATTTAGGACCTATACAAAGCAGGACGGTCTTTCAAGCAATATCGGAATAGGTATATTGGAAGACAAAAGCGGTTCTCTTTGGGCCCTCATGGTCAACGGCATTTCTGTTTTTGATGTCGCCGTTGATGGATACATTCGATCATTAAAAAAAATAGATACGCGCAACGGATTACCAAACCTGGATTACACGTGCATGCACGTCGACCCACACGGTTTTTTGTGGGTCGGCTCGCGCAATGCCGGTGTTTTGCGCCTGAGCGTGGAATACGTTGACGGAACATATAAGGTTAATTCCTCCCTCGCTATCGGCAAAGCTCAAGGTTTGGCAGGCGACGCAGTCACCAAAATATTTCAAGACAAAGAAAATCGTTTGTGGGTTGGCACCGAGAACGGATTATCCTTGATTGTTTTTAATTCAGAGACTAACCATACCGTAACAAATTTTACAACACGTCACGGGCTTGGTTCGAACTTTATTACAAGTATCGCACAAAACCCGGCCGGCGAAATATGGGTTGGTACCAAATCCGGATTAAGCAAACTGGTGGACATTATTTCTTCACAAAATCCCTATAAATTCAGAAATTTTACAACCGCCGACGGCTTGATGAGCAACGACATACGAGATATTGCAGTTGACATTCCGGGCAATCTATGGGTCGCAACGGCGAAGGGTATAAGTAAACTTAATTTTTCTGAGTTCGCTGACCAGTCTCATACCGCGCACAAACAGGGTTTTATTATTTCAAACTATACTTCGGAAAACGGATTAAAGAACAATACCATCCGTTCCATTTTCGCGGATCGGGAAAATAATATCTGGATTTCCACCTTCGGCAGCGGCATCTCAAAAATTTCTACCGAAAAATTTCACACCCTTATGGAATCCGAAGGCCTGGCTGGCAATACTCCTGGGCCTCTTCTGGAGGACCTTGACGGAAGAATATGGGTTGGAACTAATAACGGTATTTCTATTATAGAATCGCGCCACGATCAAAATAAACCTATCCGCTACACGATCAGAAATATGGATCGACGATCGGGGCTTCCGCATTTGAATATTCTCGATTTTTGCAGGGACAAGGATGGAACCGTTTGGGTTGCAACGGAAGAAGGTTCTGCCAGATTCGATTTCGGTGTTTTTACACCCTATCCCGACAAAAGCCTATTGTCAAATTCCAATACTCGGCAGATAGAAATTGACGACGACGGTAATTTATGGATCGGCACCGTATCCGGACTCAACCGCGTGACGGAAAATGGAAATTTTATTTTGACAAGTAAAGACGGATTACCCAACGACTATATTCGAAAAATCACTAAAGACCATCGAGGAAATTTGTGGATTGGTACCAATAATGGATTGTGCAGGATAGATCGGGAAGAATTATCAAAGAATGTGCCGAAAATATCAGACTTTACAAGGCTAAATTTACCCGAAAAAATAATTAATGTACTTTATGAAGACCGTCAACATGATCTTTGGATAGGGTCCGATGACGCCCTGCTTAAATTAAACATCGATAATGAAGTGGACAATAAGAACCTGACTGCAATCAATCTTAGCGAAGCCGGTTTCAAAAATACTATTATTACTTGTATTGATCAGGATGCTTCCGGTCACCTTTGGATCTCGACCCGTCAGGGATTACATCAATTTGACACTCAAAAGCAACGGGTTATAAATATTTATTACAAAAGCGACGGTTTGGCCGGAAATGAAGGATCGTTATCCGACGCCATGATCGTTGATAAACAAGGCAATATGTGGATGTCGTTCTTAGGGGGCGTGACTCGTTACTTTCCAAAAATTGATTTTGAAAATAGACAATCCGTCCCGGTGTACATTAAAAAATTTTCAGCCAATAACATAACCTATTCCGTTGATCAACCCATTGAATTGAGTTATGATGACCGCAATGTGGACATACATTTTATCGGGATATTATTTCGTAATGAAGAATCACTGCAATTTCAATATCAATTGGAAGGTTTTGACAATACATGGAGTGTGCCCGCTTCGACCCGGCAAGTGCGTTATACAAATCTTGACCACGGCCGGTATACATTTCGTTGCAGTACCGTCGTTACTAATACTTCGAACTCCCCCGGCATTTTAGAATTAACATTTTCTATCCGGCCTCCATTTTGGAAACGATGGTGGTTTTTTATATTGATGCCAACGTTCATCTATGGTCTTGGATATATTTTTTATCAAAACCGAATCCGGGTTATAAAGAAACGCAATGCCGATCTGGAAAACCGTATCCATATTCGTACTCAGGAAGTTAAAAAGCAAAACGAAGAAATAAACAAACAACGCGAGATACTGGAGCAACAAAAACAAAAACTAGAAAATACGATACGGGAACTTACCAAGACCCAGACCGACCTTATTCACTCAAAAAAAATGGCTTCGTTAGTACAGATCGTTGCAGGTATCGCCCACGAGATGAACAACCCGCTCGCCAATATCTACGGCAATGCGACTCATTTTAAGGAGTATGTGGTTAGCCTGAAACAATTGCTTGCGGCAATTGATTCGGAGATATTAAACAATACTTTTCGTACACCTGAAGAATTTGTGGAAAAAAAAGTAGAGATTGAGCGACTAAAGGCTTCAATAGACTATGAATATGTGCTTCGGGATATTAACAATATTCTGGTAAGTTTCGAAAAAAGTTCAAATCGCATGATGCAAATCGTCAAGGATCTTAGAAAATTCTCGCGTCTCGACGAATCTGAGACCAAGGAAATCAATATAAATGATAACCTCGGGAACATAGTCGAACTTTTTATGAATCAGTATCGCTTCAGCATAAAGATTGCCAAGAACTTTGCCCCATTGCCTCCAATCTTATGTTATCCACAAGAGCTCAGCCAGGCATTCATGCAGATCATGCTCAATGCCGCGCAGGCCATACTGGAATATCAGGAATATGCCCTGCGGGAAATTCGGAATGAAGATTCAGTTCTTGAACTCGATGTAGACCGGGGCCATATCTGGATTGAGACGCGGGTGATCCAATCGGCTTCCATGAAAAATCTTGAACTATCCTTGCAGGAAATTGACAGCGGCCTAAAAAAATTTTTTATTCTGATTAAAATAAGAGACGACGGCATTGGAATTGACCCCGTTATGCGTGACAGGATATTTGACCCATTTTTTACGACACGTAAAATCGGTGAAGGAGTTGGACTAGGGCTGTCGGTTGCATACAGCATTATTGAAAAACATCAAGGAAAGATATTTTTCAGCAGCGAGCGCTTTGAGGGAACGGAATTTATCATCGAATTACCTATACGAAACCATTTGTCCGAAGCATGACATCAACAAAAGAAAAAATTTATTTCATTTCCGATATACATTTAGGTACTTCCGACACCATGATGGAGCATACCAAATACCGCATGCTCAAATCTTTTTTTGATCATATACAAAACGATGCGCGTGAATTGTATATTCTCGGCGATTATTTTGATTTTTGGTTTGAATACAAGCATGCGATCCCCAAACAATGCGTACTGGGCATACACTTGCTGATGCAGCTGATAGATCACGGAGTTTCAGTTCACTATCTCAGCGGCAATCACGATCATTGGGTCCATGATTTTTTTAAAAAAAACCTCGGCATAACGGTATACCCTGCCTCCCGCACGGTGGAATTGGATAATAAAACAATATTTCTTTATCACGGCGACGGCATATCGGATCTGGACAAATCTTATCGAATTATGAAAGTTTTTCTTAGAAACAAATTGAATGTCCTGTTGTATCGATGGCTGCATCCTGATCTTGGAATTCCTCTGGCAAATACCATGTCCAGCATAAGCAAGAATCAAGACCGGGATTACAAGAAGTATATTAATGATCCGAGTATCCATTCCTTTCTACAAAAAAAATTCAGTGAAGGCGTTGATATTATTATCATGGGACATCATCATCAGCCGAAAGAAGAACTCTTTGCAGGAAAGAAATATATTAACTTAGGTGACTGGATACATCATTTTACCTACGGCGAATGGTCGCATGACACTGTACTACTAAAAAAATGGACCGAACATGAAATACTGTAAAATTTTTCTGGCAGGTGCAATCCTATTCTGCGCTTCCGAAAGAGGAGCCTCTCAATCATTACCCAATTCGGCTTCAAAACAATATTATCTCGTTTTACAAAATTGGTTGCGAGACAGTGTGAAAGTAAAAAGTCAACTTGAATCATTTGTCACTACTCCATTGGACGACCTATTTGATTGGAATGAAATAACGCGGCGGGCCTTTGCAGAAAATTGGGTAAATTTATCCGGTTCATGGCAAAAGCGGTATACTCAAGCGGTACGAAAATGTATTATGAAAACGACCGCATCCCGTTTACCCGAATTACGCGCGTACCTCCATGAGAAAAATATTCGATGGGAGGAGGAATCGATTAATAAAGACAAAGCAAAAACAGGTTTTCACTTCGTTCGAGATAACGCCATTGAAAAAATAAGCCTTCGATTGCTGTTCTCCGGAGAAACATGGAAAGTGTACGACGTACGAACGGAAAACTTCCGGCTGATCAGAGATGTATTGAGCGCATTCGATGATCTGATCTCAAATGGCTTCAGCCACGAATACGTCGAAGCCGTAATAGTAAATGATACCGCGTTTACAATTGATAACTTCAATGCTAATGAAGACGGAGATTACCCGAAACTGTGGGGATGGCGAAAAAAAGACGACGATTATATACGCGCTAACAAGAGGCTTTATTTTATTCAAAAAGAAAACGAGGACGCGTTTTTATCTTCAGAGACGAGCGACGCTTCTGTTGCACTAGTCAAACCATTCAGCTACCATATAAAAGAATACCCGTATTTGTCGTGGCGGTGGCGATTAAGAGAATTTTCTGCGGGCCGGGAAACCGATCGTTTTCAAACGCAGATAACTGAAGTAGTGGTCATCTTCTATCAAAATTGGCTCGGCGCACCCGTCACACTCCACTATGTCTGGGATCCCACGGCGTCTCCGTGTGCGACGATCCGAAAAGAAGGTTTCATGTTTGATTCTTATGCAAAGGTCATTCGTACTGAATCCACTCCGTCCGATGCATGGTTTATAGAAAACGTGAACCCTTTTGAGGACTACGGGAGGATTTTCGGAGAAGATCCTCCGGAACAAATTATCGGTATATATCTTAGTACAGAATCCGATTCGGGTCAAGCCGTTTCAAAGATAGATTTTGACGATTTTGTAGTTAGAAAAGCAACAAATCTGCCGTCTTGTTCGAAATAATACGATTTTTTTGTCTGCCGTACTCTCCCGTATTTTAATGAAATTATTATTGCATATAAAATCCTCTTGACCTATATTGCACACCCTTGAAATAAGGAGTTAACTACAACGCGTCAAGCACAGGCGCATCACTAACACCCGGTTATTCGGGATTACAGAAAAGGAGTTTTGCAGAGATCATGTGCGGCTTGTTCCTAGTGAATGGGTTGAAATCACTGCAAAGAAATAATTAAATGTCAGAAACTAAAACCTTAAACCTCAAACGCGATTACGGCAAAAAAGTCATTCCCCTCGCCCAGTTTAAAGAAATGAACGGGGATTATGACGAAACCGAATTTAACAATTACAAATCCCTTTACGAAAAGACCTTAACTACGATTTCTCAGGGTGAAATTGTTAAAGGAAAAATTCTTGCCATCAGTGAAAAAGAAGTCAAAGTTGATATCGGCTTCAAAAGCGAAGGCATCATTCCCACAGCGGAATTTGGTACCAATCTGGAAAAATTCAAGATCGGCGATGACATTGAAGTATTCTTGGATAATATTGAAGATAAAGAAGGTCAGATCATTCTCTCGCACAAAAAAGCAGATTTCATGCGCGTATGGGAGAGAATTACTAAAATGCATGAGACGGGCGAAGTGGTCAGCGGAACGATCACAAAACGTATCAAGGGCGGCATGGTGGTCAATGTATTAGGAATCGATTGCTTCCTCCCTGGTTCACAAATCGATGTCAAGCCGATCCGTGATTTTGACGCGTACGTCAATCGTGAGATGCAATTCAAAGTTGTAAAATTGAACAATCTCCGTAAGAATGTTGTCGTCAGCAGCCGCGCACTGATTGAAGAATCTACTAAGGGACAGCGCGAACGCATTCTTACCGAACTTCAAAAAGGTCAGATATTGGACGGCACTGTTAAGAATATCACGGATTTCGGCGCCTTCATCGATCTGGGCGGCGTAGACGGACTTCTGCATATTACCGATATGTCATGGGGCCGTGTAAAACATCCCTCCGAGATAGTGAAGCTGGATGAAAAAGTGAAGGTCATGGTCATTGATTTCAATGAGCAAAAAGACCGCATCTCCTTAGGCATGAAACAAATGCAGGCAGAACCGTGGGTCGAAGCAGCTAAAAAATATCCCGTGAATACATTAGTTAAGGGCAAGATTGTTTCCATCACGGATTACGGCGCCTTTATTGAACTCGAAAAGGGAATTGAAGGCTTGATTCACATATCAGAAATGTCATGGAATCAAACGATCAAACACCCTTCGCAGGTATTCAATATTGGCGACGAAATCGAAGCGGAAGTAGTCAGTATCGTTGCTGAAGAACGTAAGGTTTCCCTATCGATTAAGAAATTACAAAATGATCCCTGGGAAAATGTCGAATCGAAATATCCGCTCGGCAGCAAGCATCTTGGTAAAGTTCGTAACCTGACTAATTTCGGCGTCTTTGTTGAACTCGAGCCCGGTATTGACGGACTAGTTCATATTTCTGATCTTTCATGGACACGTAAAGTTCGTAACCCGAATGAAATCGTGAAAAAAGGCGATGATATTGAAGTCGTGATCATGGGTATTGACAAAGAAAATCGCCGCATCTCGATGAGCCACAAACATATCGGCGAAAATCCATGGGACGGATTTATCGAAGCTTATTCACCCGGAACAGAAACAACAGGTAAAGTAAGCCGCACGATTGAAAAAGGTTTGATTGTCGAATTGCCGTTAGGCGTCGAAGGATTTATTCCCTCTTCTCACCTGCCGAAATCGGATAAGAAAGATTCTTTTGCGGAAGGCGTAGAGTTAAATCTTGTGGTTATCGAATTTGATAAAGACAATAAGAAGATTGTACTGTCGTCTACTGAATTTGAAAAGGCCAAAGAAGCTAAATTAGTCGAGGAATATAATGCCCGCCAGCAAGCCGGGGCTGAAGAAACCAAGAACTAATTAAGACATTATTTATTGAAAAAGGGTTGAATGGTTTCTAAACCGTTCAACCCTTTTTGTTTTAGCCGATTTTGAAAACCCAATTACTTATGATACATGAACTGCTGAAATTTGAAACGGAATGCTGGGATCACCACCACCACCGAGTGGCGGGAACTGACGAGGCCGGGCGCGGTCCTTTAGCTGGCCCGGTTGTGGCTGCTGCAGTGATATTCGAGAAAGATTTTATCATTGAAGGCGTTACGGATTCCAAACAATTGAATGAAGTACAACGCGAGACATTCTTTGAAGTGATCCAAAAACAGGCGCTGGCCTTTCATATCGCCATTATAGATCATGAGCAGATTGACAGGATCAACATATTACAGGCTTCGCTGAAAGGCATGCGCGAGTGCATCGAATCCATGCCGATCAAAGCGGACTACATTCTCATCGACGGTAACGCCGATGCGTTTCC
Organism: bacterium; assembly: GCA_008933615.1. Lineage (NCBI taxonomy): Bacteria > bacterium. Next base: position 26,486 of record WBUR01000048.1, read on the forward strand.
AAAAAATCATTTTTACGGCACGCGCCAAAAGCCGATTGTAAAAGGCGACTCCAAGAGTTTTTCCATTGCGGCTGCATCTATATTGGCCAAAGTAACCCGCGACCGGCTTATGGTGGAGTACGATAAGATATTTCCGCTATATCAATTTGCGAAACACAAAGGTTATCCGACGCCGGATCACATTGACGCCATCAGAAAGCACGGACTTTCAACCATACACCGAAAAACTTTTTGCGCGGGAATTTTGCATGAACAGCTTGGTCTTGGATTTTAGATAAACGATAGAATTGGATGTTCTATCCTGCTGACAGAGGCTATAGGGATATCTTCTTTAGAAATTTCCTTAAGGCAAGATTAAATTCTTGAGGTTTTTCCATCATCGGCATGTGACCGCATCCTTCAAACACTTCAAAAGTGGACAGTTTAGAGGCTTCTGCCATTTGTACCGACTTTTCAACCGCTATTAACACATCGTCCGTTCCGGCTGTAATGAACACCGGAACGGATAAATTTCTGAGCGTCTCAAATTGATCTTTTCGCGCAGCCATTGCCTTTAACGCTGTTGTAACTCCCTGAGCGGACGCCTCTTTCATAATTAGTTTTAACTTATTCTGCAGAGCTGAGTCATTCGTATTCCGATACGGCGATAACAGCTTTTCAGACATCGTTGCAATGATAAAATCAAATCCCTCTTTTTCAACTCGTTCTGCATTCTTCAAACGGCCTGCTCTCGCTTCCTCCGTGTCCGCGCCTGCCTGGGAACAGATCAATCCGAGGCCCATTACCCGATTTTCGTGACGAGCCGCAAACGCCAGTGAAATATAACCGCCCATCGAATGCCCCATAACAACCGCTTTTTCGATCTTTTTTTCGTCAAGCAACTCCGCAATGTGATCCGAATAACCTTCCATGGATAATGCATTTTCAAAACCGGATTGTCCAAAGCCTGGCAAGTCCGGTGCAAGTATTCTAAATGAATCCGACAAGGAAAACTGGTTTTCCCATGTTCGATGGTTTAGCGGGTAACCGTGAATCAACACAACCGGAAGTCCGGAACCGATTTCAAGTACAAACAAGTCTTACCTCGTTATCTTTGTATACTGTTCATTGATCATTGTTTAACGTGCTTATCGGGTTGGATCACTAAAGGAAGGGAACACTTCAGTCTGAGACATTATGTTAATGAGTCGGTGTTTTGATAAGTTTCTTCTAAATTTAAAATGGAGAACTTATCATGGAAACACAAACCTCAAATTTAAGTTTTAAAGGACAACACTTTTACGTAG
>WBUR01000049.1 GCA_008933615.1 bacterium
CTTGTTATTAGTGTGTTGTCAAAGAACAAACTTTATGAATTAAAACTTATCAAAACTCTTGACTCTTTACATACCAGCGAAGTCGAAGGCTGATTTTACCATACTTTGTCATGGTTCGACAAGCTTGTCCTGAGCCCTGCCGAAGGGCTCACCATGACGTATGTGAGTAAACCCGATAAGCACATATTTTAATTTCATATAGAGGTGAAATATGAAACTGTTTTCAGAACGGTGCATTTTGTTATGTGTATTCGGCTTAGGTAATTATTTATGGGCTCAAGAGCCTGACAGTTCGTCTGCGCTCAAATCAATGATTGAAGCGGAACGGGCATTTGCACGCATGGCTGTAACGCATGGTGTGCGCGATGCTTTTGTGGAAAATCTGTCGGATGACGCAATTATTTTTCGTCCGGGGCCGGTCAAAGGAAGGCCGGTGTGGCAGGAACGAAAACCTCTTGCGCTGATGATACGATGGGAACCGGAATACGTGGATATTGCGGCATCAGGAGATTTTGGGTATTCGACAGGACCTGCGGAATACCTTAGCGTCAAACCGCTTGCACCTGCAATAGGTTACGGTTATTTCATTTCTATCTGGACCAAACAAGCGGATGGGAAATGGAAAGTAGCATTGGACATCGGAACGGAGGCGCCTAAATTGGAGAATACAGATATTAAAATTCATTTTCCTTTTGGCGCGGATGTGAAGAAAATATTTTCTCAAACCAATACGGAAACTGAAAAGACATCGCTTATTGGATTTGATGAAAAATGTAATAAGACTTACACGAAAAATAAAACGGTTGAAGCTTTCCTAAAAAATGTTGCGCCTGAAGCTCGTTTTTATCGTGAGGGAAAATTTCCTGTGTCGGAGATTGATTCGATTAAATTACTTTTGTCAAAAATGGCGGACATTTTCTGGAAACCGATCGATGGCGCCGTAGCAGCTTCCGGCGATATGGCATACACTTACGGTTCGTATAAGATACAAAGTGAAGAAAAACCAGAAGAAGGATATTATTTTCGTACTTGGAAAAGAGATAACACGGAACAATGGAAGATTGTTATCGATGTTTTATCCCCGGTACCGCCTCAAAAGTAAAAAGTTAACTAATTTATGCAATAAAAAAAGGCAATCCCGACTATCAGAATTGCCTTTTTTTCAACTATCAAAAAAACCATCACGGTTTCATCTTTTCCAGATTCGCATCTACACTTCCAGCTGCGATAATATGCAGGTTGTCCGGATCGATGCATTTCTTAATGGCGCCATTTACTTCATCCAGCGTGAGCGCGTTGATTTTATCGGGATACTGATCGAGGAAATCTATCTTAATGTTTCTTTGGGCAATCGATAAAAGTTGTGCCGCCATACCGCCGGTTGTCGACAACGCAACTTTGTACACTCCCGTGATCGTCGTCTTCTTTGCTTTAAGTTCCGCTTCACTCACACCTTTATCAAGCCACATGGATTCTTGTTTCTGCGTTGATTCCAGTCTGCGTTTGCAAAGGTCTGGACTGAAATAAGCGCCGACAAGCCATGCACCGTCGGAGTACGTTTGTCCGGTGATAGTTAAATAAATGCCGTAGGTAAGTCCTTCATTACGAAAAAGCGTGAATAAGTTTCAGTTAAGTCAAAAAAAACGGTATGGAAAATTGGGCAGACTATCTGAAAACCGATTAGCTATCGGATTTCAGATAAGAAAATTGATATTGAACGGTTATAATCGAGGGGTTAACTTCAAATAAATTATTTTATTAGATGATACGCGATTTGTGTAATGAATTGGCGTGAATTTTGATGTATTCTAGTTGTTTTCTTGAATTTAACGGGAGAAAACTGAAATGAATCGTCTAATACTTGGTCTTTCAATTTTGCTATTCTGCGGCTGTATAGATCCCGAAGCGAACATAGGCACACGTGAAAGCCCGGAGTCAGTGCAGCTCAACGGTGATGAAATTCTTATAAAGGGCAGAGTGCAATACGCGGAAATAGAAGGCGGCTTCTATTATATTGCCGGAGAGGACGGGCAGAATTATGATCCGATCAATCTCGAGGATGAGTTCAAACACGTTGGTATTGACGTTGCGTTTATCGCGATAGTTCGGGAAGATCTTGCCAGTTTTCATATGTTCGGGGTGATAATTGAAATTGTCCGCGCGGCCCGTTAATCACAGGAACAAATGTATGAAAAAGAACCTTGCTCAATTCATGAAAATTGCGGCCGTCGCAGTCTTTATCGGCCGATGATAAAATTACTATCGTGATCAACAATTTTGGGGCGGATCAATAACCAAAATGGATTTTTAATTCAATCAGGAGGAGCTATTTATGAATTCAAAACTAGTCAAAATGGCCGTTATGCTATCGTGTGTGATGTACGTCGTTTCCTGCGATTCAGATTCAAAACAAAAAGCATCGCGGAGCGATCTGGACCTCCTGATGCGAAATCAGGTCACCGCTTTGCTTCAGAATCAATTGGGTCTGTTTACCGCCGGAAGCAATTCGTCCGCGATCAGGGAAGGAGGGCCTATGGGATTTTGGTTTTATCCGCCCTGGATGTATTACGGGGCAAGCGCAGGTGCAGGTGCCTCTGCTGAATCGATTGTAACCTATACAGATACATCTTACTATGATGCGGCGTCCGGATACTGGGTCTATCAGTATACCGATTCCACTTTCCAGTGGCGCTGGCGTTATAAGTTTTTACCCCATGACAATGACGGGTTTCCGACAGCTGAAACGGATCAGTATCTTTTCGACGCAACCTATTCAGGGGATTTTGAGGACAGTTATTGGGGAGCCTCATACCGTTATTCCGGACAGACCGATTTTCAGGTCTCGGGTATGAAAGACTGGGTGGACACTCTCAAGAATGGAACCATCGTGTACAAAGGAAGTTCTGAATCTGAGTTCGTTCAAGATTTCGGGCCCGATACGTCGGTCACTTTCTCATATAATGAAACCATTGACAGTGTGATCATGTATGAAAGCGATTGCAGCCCGCGTTCCGGTTCGATAGAATTTCTTATGATGCAGGATGCGACGCCGGATACGTTTGTATTCGTTTACCGATACGACGACAGTACCAAATTTGAAATGCCTTATAAAGACTTCACGTACACGGGCGAGACGATTTTCATGGAAGACGGTGTGCGGTATATTATCGACGGCGAAGAATATTATTATGAAGTTGATTGCGATGGCGGTGTGGTCACCATGGGTAAATCACCAAAACTCAAACTTAAATAATACATTCATGCATCATTTTGTAAAGGTCAGTTCTTCATGCTTCATTATATTCCTGATCGCGTGCTCTTTGATAAGTTGCGATGAGAATAGCATCAAGCCGTTTGAGTCAGGAACCTACGCGTATTACGGGTATGATCTTGACGGTCAAAAAGTTACGGAAGGACGGATAACTGTGACCGTAGAAGATTCTCTTATCGAAGGAACTAAGGACATCGTAGAAATCAATATCGGCGGAACTTATTCAATGGAAGCAGGCGTAGGATTGATCGGCGGCCGAATATCTGAAGATGGCACAATTGAGATATGTTTGCTTGAAACGGACGGTCCTTATATGCTGATTCGCGGACACTATCATGACGATGTGCTAAAAGGCAATCGATACTGGGGTGTATCCGGCGGCGCCCCGGAAACGGCCATTGGAACTTTTACTGCGGAGAAGATACATTAAAAAACTTACTATGCGACGTGAATTTTTAAAACTGACCGTCCTGATTATTTTGGCATCGTTTCTGACAATCATTTGCGAAGAGCGGCAGCCAGAGATTTCACCAGGTTTGTATCCATATCAGGGTTTTGGTGTTGAAGATCAAAAAGTAACAGATTGTGACATAATCATTACCGTGGATAAAACTCTTATTAAAGGTAAAAAAAATATTCAAATCATTACATTGAAAACGGATAGCCAATTAGATGCAGTTGAGGACGGAATTCGATCAGACGGAGCAATCTATATACGTTTGGCTTACAACAAAGGCCCTAACATGATTTTACGAGGACATTTCAAAGACCATGTGTTAAGTGGAAAACGATTTGTTGAAGCATTAGCCGGAACAATATCAACGGGAACATTCAATGGTATGCGATAGCAGCATGCTTGGGAAAAACGAAATGACTGAGATATTAGGAGAACTCGTAAGCAGTAAATAATTTCTTTGCTTAATAATAATCAAAGGACAAAAACAATGAAAAAATATTTATGGCTTTTAAGCGTCGTAACCATACTTGGATGCGATAATCGTTTTATAGATCCATTTAGCGGAGCGTCATCCGGCAAGAGCCAATCCACCGATCTTGACGAACACTTTATTCTGTCAATCGGTGAAACGGCCATCTTTGAAAATGAAGGAGTAAATGTCCGATTTGAATCGGTACCGACCGAGAGCCGTTGTCCCGACGGTGCGTTGTGTTTTTGGGAAGGTGAAGCCATTGTCAAACTGCAAATAGCCAAATCAGGAATGGGCTCAACAACAATTGAGCTCAATACAACCCAACCTCGCATGGCTAAATTTTTTTCATACACCGTTGAACTGTTAGAATTGTCTCCTCATCCAGTATTAGATCAGCAGCTTGATGCATCGGCCTATCGGGCTTCTCTGATTATCAAAAAAGCAAATGATCAGTAGATATAATGACATGAATGAAGCAAGATATTGGCTCATCAGCCATATCGTTGAATCACAAAGTATTTGTTAGTATTGAGATGGCGGATTCAAATGAAGAAAGTAGGTTATGAAAAGGTCAAACATATTACTGCTAATAATTGTGATTCCAATTCAAATATCAGCTCAGACTAATCAGAAAATATCATTTCAATTTGGCGGCGGCTTTACAACACCGGTCTTCACCAATCATCCGGAAGATGGCCGTAGAAACGGGTTTTCATTCAACAGCGCTATTGCGTACGAATTCAATGCATCGTCCGCTTTGATGTTGGATATCGGATATACTTTATTGTCTTATGCGTCTGATCCATACCCGATTTATGCGTGGTTACCGTACTATGAGTTGTCCATCAGTAATCATCATCAGAGTAATTCTTTTTTGGCGATCAGTATGAATATTAAATATAAACCGTGGCCGCAGGACTGGCCGAATACTTATATCGTAGCAGGTTATGGGTGTGTGCGAAGCCGCATGCCCGGTATGAATTATCCTCCAATCTATTTTGAGGGAGACCTGAGAATAAGCGAAAATAAATCTCATATCTTTTACGGCACCTCACACCATATAGGAATTGGTAAAACATTTGAGTTGACAAAAAAATCCGATTTGCTAATTGAAGCGGTGTATAGAGAAAATGAAATGGACGTTTCTGATTATAGAAATTATTATGGCTACAAGCCGGATAAAAGGATAAACTTACGCGACGCATCATTACGAACGGGGATTCTGTTTCGTTTGTGAGTGATGGAAGCCAACAATAATCATTGAATATCACCGAAAGAACGAGTTAAATTATCTGAAGAATTCAAAGCGTCAAGCAAATTCATATGGCTATCCGGTTTTCATTTAGAACGAAGATCATTCTTGTTTTCAGTTTTATCACGATAGGACTGGCGATGATCATGTCGCGGGTGAGTTATTATACGGTCAAGGAGATTTACCTGAGCCAACTTTCCGATCAATTGTTGTTGACCACGCGCATAGTCATGAGCCGATTTAGCGGACAATATCTTCGCTATTTGAATCCGCTGGAAAAAAATACGTTAGCTGCGTCGTACTATGCGGATTATTTGAATGAGCAGCAAAAAACTCTTCAACTTGAAAGCGTTTCTATTTTTAACGTTCGGATGCAAACACTAATTTCTACCGATAGCTTGAACGGGCTAGGTGGTGTCGAACCTATTCTGCTTATGCATAGAACGGAAATTGAAAATCTGCAAAAAGAACAATTTGCGGCGTCTCTTCCGTTTAAGGGCGAAGACGGGCGTTGGTATTTGTGGGGGTTTTACCGCATTGATGGGTCCCATTGGTTATACGTTCGTGAAAATGCAGATCGTATGGCCGGCGTGGAAGAATTATCACTGATATTCTGGGGCATTGGTTTGAGCGGAGTAACGTTTACGCTGATCGGCGGCTGGTTCCTCGCGCGCACGTTGGCGCGGCCTATTGACAAACTGGTTCATTTCAGCCGGGAACTTGGAAAAGGAGAGTGGGAAACGCCTGTTCCGCAGGATATTAAAGGTGAACTTGCGTCGCTTTCGTATGCGATGCATCTCATGCGCGAAAACCTGGTAACCCGTCAAAAGGAAAAAGAAACGATTTTAGCGCACATCGCTCATGAAATTCGCAATCCGCTCGGAGGTATTGAATTATTTACCGGATTGATAAAGGAGGATATAGGGAATACGCAAAAAAACACAGAGTATATTCAAAAAATATTGGATGAAATCGGTGGTTTGAAATCTTTGATCAATAATTATCTAAATTTCGGCAGGCCATCAGTTGCAAACCCTGAAAACGTAGTCATCGCCGATGCAGTTACCGAAGTATTGCATGTATTACAGAATATGATCAAAGAAAAAAATATAACTATCCAAAGCCAGGCTGAGGCGAGCATGCGGTTTGATAAAAACCATTTACGGCATATCTTGATCAATGTACTTACCAATGCCGTTCAAGCTGTTGATCCGGGCGGGCATATTTCCATTTCATTTCTTCGCAAGGGCAATGAAAACCAATTAACTATATCGGACGACGGCCCCGGAATCAGGCAAGATACGATCCTCACGGTCTTTGAACCTTTTTTTACAACGCATAGTAACGGAACGGGACTCGGACTTGCTATTTGTAAGAAATTATGTGAAGAAAACGGCGCGTCTATTTCAGTTAAAAATAATCCAGCTAAAGGATGCACTTTTATGATAACAACGTTTGGCACTCATGATTGAGTAAATATGAATGAAAATGAGATTATAGTTATTGAGGATAATGCCTCGATGCGTTTAGGGATGGTGGAAAGCCTCCGTCGCGACGGATTTAACGTGTTTGAATTTGAATCCGGGGCTGATGCGTTGGAGTTTTTTCATAAGCACCCGGTTGAACTCGTCATCACGGACTTGAAAATGGAGCCTATGGACGGAACAGAGATTCTCAAAAAAATAAAAGAGATTCAACCGTCGGCATCGGTGATGGTCGTATCCGCATTTGGGACTGTCAATACGGCGGTCGAAGCAATGCAACTCGGCGCCGCAGATTTTATGACGAAACCGTTTTCATCGGAAGAACTTCGGGTTCGCGTTCGCCGTATCATGGAAAAAAATCAGCAGGAAAAAATTTTAGTGCGCCTGAAAGAAGAGAATACTTTACTACAGGATGAAATATTCAAGAATTACGGAGAGATCGTCGGGCATTCGGAATCGATAAAAAAAGTATTCGAATGGATCGATCGTGTTGCGCATGAAAACAGTACGGTGTTGATCGAAGGCGAAAGCGGAACCGGAAAAGAACTGGTGGCGCGCGCATTGCACATCAAGAGTAACCGAAGGGATAAACCGTTTGTGAAAGTCAATTGCGGCGCGCTGAGCGATACCTTGCTGGAGAGTGAATTGTTTGGACATGAAAAAGGCGCTTTTACCGGCGCGATTCGCAGGAAAAAAGGCCGGTTTGAATTGGCCGATGGCGGCACGATATTTCTTGATGAGATCGGCGATGTATCAGGAGCGATGCAGGTAAAACTATTACGCGTTTTGCAGGAAAGAGAGTTTGAAAGAGTGGGCGGTGAGGAAACATTATCGGTCGATGTTCGAATTATTTCCGCGACCCACCGCGTTTTGTCCAAGCTCATTCATGAAGAAAAGTTCAGGGAAGATCTTTATTACCGATTGAGGGTCATTCCGATCACGCTGCCGCCCTTGCGGGAACGTAAAGAAGATATCCCGGTTTTGGCCGAGCATTTTTTGAAAAAATTTGCTGATAATAAAAATGAAAAACCTAAAGTTATTAATCCGGCGGGTATGAATCTGCTCTCACAGTATAGCTGGCCTGGGAATATCCGCGAACTGCAAAACCTGCTTGAGCGGTTATGCGTAATTTCGGAATCTTTGCAAATTGATAATACGCTTATAGCTCAGCACCTTAGCGGAACGATGAAAAATTTTACGCCCGGCTTTGATCATCTTCCGTTAGGCGAAGCCCTTGAAAATTTTGAAAAGAATCTCATTGTTCATGCGCTGAAAAAAAGTGATTATGTGAAGAATCGGGCGGCCAAACTGCTGGGTATACGAACGAGTTCGTTATATTATAAGATGGAGAAATTTGGATTATTATGACAAAAGCGATTTTACTTTGCTTAATATGTTTGTTGGTTTCGACGGTTGTCCACGGACAAACAGTTGGCGAATTGGAAAAACAATTCCGTTTACTGAATCAATCAATTCAGGCAGAACAGGCCGTATTGGATTCCTTAAACGCTTTAATGGAAAATAAGGCGAAAGACATAGAAAGCGAAAAAAAAAGCGCTGCGCCTGATCAGGACAAGATCATTAAATCGATGTCGCATGCGGTAACTCTATCCAATCAAATTAAAGAATATCAAAAAAATATCGCAGCCGGTCGTTTAGAAGCCGAAGATTGCAGAATCCGTCTTGAGCGTTTTTACACAAAAACGATTGATTCTCTCAGGCAAATGGATCGGAGCGGAAAATACGAGGGCGACAAATACGAGTTGCGAAATCAAATATTGATATGGACGGAAAAACGCATCTTCATTACACCATTGGTGAGCACGTTGAGCTTTGACCCTCAGAAAGTGCAACGAATTGAATTGACCGACGCATCCGATCCGACGGATAAAGCAATGATGGAAGACTACATAAAAAAAGCACTAAAAGAAATTGACTCACACATCATGGTTGTCACGGCAACGCGCAAAGAATATGAAGAGATGGCTGATCTGCGCCGGAGAACAACGGAGTTTATTAATGAAGCCTATGAGCAAGGCCGTATCAGTTCTATGGCACGCTCACAGACATTTAAAAATATCGGAACTGATATTCTGGGAAACCCAATTGGTCAGGGTTTTACTGCCGTTCATGTACGTTCTGTGGCCGGTTTGATGCAACAACTAAATACCGGCTGGTTAATGTCGCCTGGCAACGCATCGTTAACTTCAACTAATACGGGTATTGCACAGGAAGAATACATTCAATTATTGAAACAAGCTGAAAACTTATTAAGAACCTACCGTGAGATAGTGCAAAAAAAACTTAAATGATTTGATTAGTAATTTCGCGCGTCCTAAATTCCGCTACGTATAGTGAAATAAACACCGCCGTAAAAGTGAATCAAAAAAAGCTTCTGCGTCTTATTTTCTTCCTGGCATGGAGTGTTGTTTTATTTCCGGAACTCCGTGCGGGCGGATGGGACTGGAAAGCAGGCACAGAAGGTGGATATTTTCGGGCCGGAGAAGAAAATAATTCCAAGAGCATAAAATATATTGGCGCTTTTTCAGGCTCCGTCCGTTTTGATCACGTATACGACAAAAATGCCTACCTTATTCAATTTCGATTACGACCGGAAGTCTACGGCCCGCAAGGCAATAATTATTCAATCAATGCTTCGGCTACAGGCCAGTATCAAAGAAGATGGGGTGACATAGACATCAATGCCGGTATCTCAGCACGCATGCAAAATTACCAATTACATTCTAATCGCCTTAACATAAACACATTTCAGTTATTTACTTCGACGAACCGGTATATTCATACGCGTATATCTGCAGGTATCGATGGCGTTTATAACAAAGTGGTCTTGTCGGGCATTGCGAAAAACACCATTTCCTCATGGTCGGTTATTCCCAAGACGCGCTACTTCATGTCTGACTTCGCCAATGTGTCGGCCGGAATCCTGCTGGAATCGTACCGGGCGCACACCGATGATGTTATGTTCACGACACGATCAAATAAAGGCTGGCGATTTGGCCCGGAATTAAGTTATGAATATTCAAAAAATTGGCTTATTCGCACAAAGTATCTTCCTTCAAAACGCTTTTCAAATTCAAAAACTGAGGCGCATATTGAGCATGAAATTAATATCGTTGTTGGAAAAAATTTGACAACGCATTGGTCAATATTTATGTTAGCGGATTATTATATCTCAGCTAATGATTCCAGCGCCCAAAATGTAGTCTATACGCAGACCAATTATGAAAATCGTATTCACGCGAAACTGGTGTATAACTGGAAAAAAAGTTATTCTGTGTATGTAAAATTAGCCTATACAAAAAATGAACTGATTTACGAAAATGTTACTTTGTCCGGCATGCAGGCATCCGTCGGAATTGAAATTCAGAAATAGCTCATGTAAAAAAAATACGCTTGTCGGCCGTATCTGCTTGACAGGAAAAGGGTCTAAAATATTAGATATACCTTCTCGTATTTTAAGTATCCATACGCATTAACGACGCAATACACGGTCTTCATTCTTATCTTGAAATAGCAGTGCTTGTATATTAAATTAGACTATATTTCTTTAGAAGACACCCACTCATGTTTATTAATACAACAAAAACTAACAGGAGGCATTTATGAAAAACTTAATTAAGATAGGCTCAATTCTATTTGCGTTCAGCTTCGTTTCTTTTGTGGGATGCGGTGACGACGAATTAAAGCCTGAAAATTTTGCCAGCCAGGAGGACGCCCAGGCTGCTTTGTATGACAGCGAAGAAGAAATCTTCCTTGCTCTGTCTGAATTAAGGAGCGTTGCGGATGTTGCTGCAACTTTTGACGGCTCAAGGCCTGACGATTTCGAATTTTTTAAGAGCAATCGTTCTAAGACTCTAGGCAAGAAGCATTCTCCTCATACTTTTGGATACAATACCCAAACAGGCTATTGGACGTTTGACACCACCGCAAGCGATCAAGGCCTTTCGTTTTTCTTTAATGGAAAGATCAGGTTTACACCTCGGGATGCCATAACGGGTTTACCAAATGAAACCACAAATACGATGGATTACGATGTATCCGCATCTATAAGCGAGACTGAAGGAGAATCGTTTATCGAACTAAGTTACGATGCCGATCTTGTTGTAACCGGTATTGCCGCTTTTCGTGCCGCGACAGGCAATGCGACATTCAACGGTTCAAACAAAGTGAGTTTTTCATTGGACGTAACATTGGAATCGGACCATATTGTATTCGATTATGATCATTCCTACAAGATCAAGAGTGTTGTGGTTGATCCGACGTCAAGTTACCCACAAAGCGGATCGTTTGAATTTACAATCAAGCGTGATATCAACGCCTCCGGATTCGGGTCAAATTTTTATGTAGCCGGATCTATCACATTTGATGGGACGAATATCGCGGTGCTGGAGTTTGGCGGTTATACATTCCATATAGATTTGGATGGTCCGTATATTGTAGAACTTGATTAGTAGTAATTGGATTTGCTGAATTGTATTGGTCGCTCGGTTTTGTCAAACCGGGCGGCTTTTTTATTATCCGCCGATCTTTGCTCGTTGGGTCAGATATTCCAGTAGCGCAACGTCAAACGAAGTGCGCGTATCGAGCAAAACATAGTCAATTTTATTTTCACGGCATTCTTTTCGGTAGCTTTCGATAAATGCCTGCATCTGTTCGCGGTAGCTGGATCGTATATGCCACGGCTGTGTAGTGATACGTTCCTTGGTTTCTATATCTTCAAACACCACGTCGCCGCTGTAAGCCAGTTCGCGCTCCTGCGGATCCAAAACATGAAAAACAATCACTTCATGCCTGCGATGGCGAAAATGTTTTAGTCCGGCCATAATCTTCTGCGGATCGTCAAAAAGATCACTGATCAGGATAATTAGCCCGCGCCTTTTAATACGCTCAGCAATTTCATGTAAGGTCGGCGCCAGGTCAGTGTCCTCATGGTCCCGAATGTTCTGCAGATTCTCTTCTAATATTCTTAAATACCCCATCGTCGCGCGGGGCGGCATATACTTCCTGATCTTCTTGTCAAACAACACCAAACCCGTTGCATCCTTTTGATGAATCATCAAATAGGCGAGCGATGCGGCAAGATACGAACTGTATTCAAGTTTAGTGATCGCTGAGGAAGCAAACGTCATGGATCCGCTTGTGTCCAGAAGGATATAGGTTTTAAGATTTGTCTCTTCTTCATAGCGTTTAACGTAATAACGCGAAGTACGGCCGTACACTTTCCAGTCAATAGTACGAATTTCATCGCCGGGCATATATTGCCGGTGTTCTGCGAACTCGACACTGAAACCGTGATAGGGGCTTTTGTGCAAACCGGTGATGAAACCCTCGACGACCAATCGCGCTTTAATTTCCATATTGGAAAGTTTGGCTACTACATCCGGTTGTAAGTACTTTTGAGTTTCTGACGTCACGTTTCCTCTTCTGTTAAGTCAAATATAATATAATAAACAGCCAATTTCCACAACGATGTGCCTTGAAATCGTTGATACAACATGGCCGGTTGTTTACAACAACGTCATTTTGTAAAAATCTTTTGAAATCTAAAGAAGAGACTCACTGGTAGGAGCACTATTTTATCATTGTGGCGAAAGAATATATAAACGGAATTTTCTCGTTTTGCTGTTTGCACCAATATCATTTTGTAAAAATCTCTTAAAATTAAAGAAGAGACTCCCAGATAGAGGGCAAAATTTCATTAACGCGGTGAGGAAATAATATATAAACTGAGCTTTTCGTTCTAATGAATTTTTTATTTGGAACAAAAAAGATTCTTTCGGAATGACATTCAGGGGTCCGTAAGAGTTATCGATACGGAATGTCTTTGCCCTCGGCGATCAGTTTTGACCATTTGATGTATCTTTGAAGACGGTAAGTAAGCCTGAATGCGGCGGTATGAAAAGCCTGAACTTTTGAAACGGCCATTTCGTTGTTTATGGATTCGAGTTGCCGTTCGAAACCGGGCAGAATCACGTCTTTGAAATATTTTTTATACAACAGATTGCTTTCTTTGAAATCTCCGTTAGTATAGCTGTAAATGTCATACCATGACGAGACTGCGCCCAGGCTGAAATAAGTATTCGTTGACGTGATTACCTCATCTATTCCGTTTCCGTCAACGTCCCGAACTTCTGCAAAGGGTCCGAATCCGGCGGCCCGGTAATTTTCACCGTCGTGAAACAAGATCACGGTACTATTTTTGCCCCATTCATTACCGTATTCAATGAATCGCAGAAAAACATCAAAACCGGGTTTATCGTCGATATTGACGATCCGGATATCGGATGGATGAAACGAATTTTCTGAATACGTTTTTGTTAAAACGGTTTTGTATTTTCCATCATGTAATTGTAACACTTTAAAAAATATTTTTTCTCTTTCATCCGGAGTGGCCTGGCTCATACAAATGACAAGGAGTTCGTCTTCGCCGTCGCCGTTGATGTCTATGTAATATCCCATATCTTCACCGATATAGGCAAGCGAGCGGTGAGGAGTCTCCATGAGATTGATCAAGCCCATCGAGAGTAACTCATTCTGGCGCAAGATTTTAAATTTATGATGAAACGAATGCACGATTCGCTGATACGTGCTGTCCGGTTTTCCAATGCTGAATATTTCAATATTTGAGACGAATTCATCGCCTGCAAAGGCGGCGGGGAAATAGGTCAGCGTGGCGGTTGGATCCATGCTTTTACCAACCCAATTTTCTTTGACAGCAGTAAAATCGTAAGTCAAATCAACTTTCGGACTTATCCGGATGCCGCGCGTCCCGCTTGCAGATGTGACAGAATCTAAATTGGCCGAAGCATCTATCAAATAGGGATGGCGATCCTGAAAATATTCAAAAACGTATTCGTCGATCGGCATGGAAATCATTGACGAAATTTCAGGAAGGGCTTTAATTGAGATAAAACGATTGGAGGTAGGATCATAGAGCTCGACGCCAAAAGAATTTTCTTTAGTTTCCCAGTTCACCGGAACGTCAACCGTGTATCCGTATTTTACGTTGGAATACGTACCCCACGCCGTTGGTTTGGACTCCATTCGTACGTACTGAACGGGATGGCAAACCAGGAAATTAAAAATAACAAAAAGAATTATGGCCGACAAAAGAAAGGCCAACTTATAACTGAGGCTTCTTACGCTCATACGTCACGCGCCGTGGTTTTAGAATCTATTTAAAATATAGATTACTAGCGCAATTGAGAAAGGCAATCAAACAGGGCAGGGTCAAACAATTCATGATCGCTGGTCTTGATGAGTAGATTGTGAAACAGTTCTGATTCTCTTCCCAAAAATAAACCCGCGATGATCGGCGCACCGCTGGCGCGAAACGCATGCGCGAGCGAAACGTCAAAAGTTGAACTGAAATCCAATACAAGATCAAATTGTTTATCCTTCCAATTCTCTAAAATATTCTTTCTTAAGATTCCCCAGAAGCCGATATCTTCTTTTCTTACGACATTCATACGATCCGGCGGGACGGACGATTGCAAAAAATTCCGGTTTGCAGCGGGTAATCTTTCTACAAGCACATATTCCAGATGTGCGTCGGGGAAGCAGTTTTTAACGCGTTCCTGAATGTACTGAACACGCTGTTCAGATACCGAATCCGGAATATAGATTAGCACACGTTTTGTCAGTCCCACGATCGAACGGTAATTGATAACCTCGGCCGGTTTTTCGAACCGTGAAGACCAGATCAAAAATTTTGTGAAAAGGGATTTCCCGATGTTTCCAAACATACAGGTCCTTTATAATCGGACGTCCACGTAAAATTTGGACCGGATTTGTGCAATCCACTTTTCCATTTCTTTGAATTGTTTCTGACGAAGCGCCATACTTTCAATATTCTGCCAGTCTTCTTTTAAATTAAGCTTACGCTGTTCCCGTTTATCGTTAAGTTTCAGAATGTGAAACCCGAAATTCGTTTCGAACGGCTGTGAAATTTCGCCGATAGCGAGCGACTGGCTGACTTTTAAGAAACTTTTATCCTGAAACGTTGCGATTTCTATCCATCCCAAATTACCTAAGTTGCCTTTTTTTGCGGGATCGTCGGAGTACTGCAGGGCGGCTTTCTCAAAGGAAATTTTGTCGTCCACAATTTCCTGTCGAATTTTTTCCAACCGCTCTTTTGCAGCCGTTTTGTCCTGCGGGGTCGTCGGTACGCCGATCAGGATGTGCCGAACATGAATTTTCTCTACATTTTTTTCGATCATCTGGATGATATGGTATCCGAATTCCGTACGAACCACGTCAGAAATCTCCCCGGGTTCCAGCCGCACGGCAGCTTCCGCAAATTCCTTCACAAAATCCGTTCGATTGTACCAGCCCAGATCGCCGCCCTTTTTTCCTGAGCCAGGATCGCCTGAAAATATTCTTGCAAGCTGCGCGAAGTCGGCGCCTTTTCGGATGGAGTCTAATAAGATGACCGCTGTCTTTCTTGATTCTTCAAATGCCTCTTTGCCCGGCTTTATTTCTATTAGGATCTGACTGATATTAATAGATGTTCCGACTTCCGGCAGACTGTCTTTATTATTTTCAAAGAAATTTTCAACCTCAGATCGTGATATCTTAAAGTCATTAAATCTCGAAGACTGAATCCTTTGAGTCAAAAGTTGTTTCTTTACGTTTGCCCGGTATAATTTTCGAATTTCTTTAATGGATTTACCCAGATATTTTTCTAATTCCTGTTCACCCCCGGCCTGCTGAGCGCGTTCCTGTATCTGCTGATCAAGCGTTTGTTCGACCTGAGTATCGTCGATGACGATACTGTCGAGTTTTGCCTGGGCAAGTAGAATTTTCTGATTGATCAATGCCTCAAGAACTCTTTTCTCAATTTTTGCAAATTCGTCAGGATCGGACTGCGGTGTGATTTTCAGATTCTGCGCTTCGAAGTACACGTATTGCTGCAGTTCTGATGCAAGGATTACTTCGTCATCTACCACGGCGACTACTTTATCAATAAGTTGACGCTGCGCGAAAAGTTGAGATGCGATCAAAAAGGTTAATGTGAATAAGAATCGGGACATTCAGTTCATTCCTTTGATTAAGGGGGTGATTAGTTTAGATCG
Organism: bacterium; assembly: GCA_008933615.1. Taxonomy (NCBI): domain Bacteria; species bacterium. Next base: position 16,032 of record WBUR01000049.1, read on the forward strand.
ACCCAGACCGATTTGACCTGAGTATAAAATTCATAAATGGCTTCCATACCGCATTCGCGCGTAAATCCAGACATTTTGTAGCCGCCGTAAGGCATTGCGGCGTCATACATATTGTAGGTGTTAATCCAAACGGTGCCGGCTTTTATCTTTTTTGCAAGGGTGTGCGCTTTTTTTATGTCACGCGTCCAGATGCCTGCGGCTAACCCATAATAGGTTTGATTTGCTTTTAAGACGGCATCGTCAAAATTTTTGAATCGCATAGTTGACAGCACCGGGCCGAATATTTCCTCCGTGGCAATTTTCATTTTTTGTTCTACTTGTGAAAACACGGTTGGCTGAAAAAAATATCCGTCATTTCCGATTCGATTTCCTCCGGCAAGAAGTTTGGCTCCCTCTGATTTTCCGGATTCGACGTACTGCATAACCTTGTTGAGCTGTATGTCAGAAGTGAGCGGGCCCAGTTTGGTCTCAGGATTAAGAGGGTCGCCCGGAACCATTTTTTCGGCGCGTGCCGCGAGTTTTTCTATGAATTCATCGTGAATAGTTTCTTCGATAAGTAACCGCGATCCGGCCGTGCATACTTCGCCTTTATTGTAAAAGATTGCAGCAGCAGCCATTTTCACTGTAGTATCGATGTCAGTGTCTGCAAAAATGATATTTGGAGATTTTCCGCCGAGTTCAAGCGACAATCGTTTCATCGTCAGCGATGCAGTGCGCATGATCTCCTGTCCGGTCGAAGTGGAACCAGTGAATGCAATGCCGTCAATATCCGGATGATCTACCAATGCGGCGCCTGCAGTCTTTCCGTATCCGGTAACCACGTTAAAAACGCCTTCGGGCAGGCCGGATTCGGCAACGAGTTCGGCTAATTTAAGTGTGCTAAGCGGCGTGAATTCAGACGGTTTTACTACCACGGTATTTCCAGCGGCGAGGGCGGCAGCAATTTTTCGTGCAGCGGTGATCAAAGGAAAATTCCACGGAATGATCAGGCCAATGACTCCAAGAGGTTCCCGAAGAGTATAGTTAAAATAATTTCCGTTAACCGGAATGGTCTCGCCTTCGATTTTTGATGCGGCTCCTGCATAATATGCAAAAATGTCAACCGTGACAGGTACTTCAATATTTTTCGTTTCTGAAATTGGTTTGCCGCAATCAATCGTTTCGAGGTAGGCAAGTTCGTCGGCATTTTTTGAAATTAGTTCACTGATCTTCCAAAGGTATTTTCCACGCCGGCTTCCGCTGGTTTTTGACCATTTACTCCCATCATCAAAAGCTTTTCGCGCAGCTGCGACAGCGACATCGATGTCGGCCTTGTCTCCCTCTGAGATTTGCGACAGCGATTTTCCAGTAGCAGGGTTGATTGTATCGAATTTCGTGCCGGAAATACTGTCTATATAATTATTGTTAATAAATAATTTAGTGTTCTTTATTTCAAAAGTCTTAACATTGGCGGGCGAGTTCATTTTACCTCTGAGTAATAATGAAAAATGATGAGTAGATATAGCATTTACAGTGACATAACCTAAAAAGGAAACGATACAAAGTCAAGCATTTTTAGCTCTATTAACAAGTTATAAACATAGGTGTAAAGATAAGTTTACGGAGATTTATGATAGATTTTAGCGTGTAAAATGAAGATTATCAAACGCAGTGAAAAGCACTCTTAATTGGGAAACTTTTCACTGCATTTGAATAGTATGTAAATCTAATTCATTGCTTTATATCGTTCCAGATTTTGTTCAAATTCTTTCCGCATTCTGGATTTTTCGGGTATCAGCTTTACTGCCAGTTCGCCAAACCTCACAGCATTCGGCTTGTCGCCCGACAATTCGCATAAATTGGCAATCGTATCTGCTTTGTACGCATCCTGCTCGCTTGCGGGCGTGTCATTCCACACCCGAATCAGTGCATGTGCAAATTCCGACGGCGCGATCTTCAATTCAAACGCCGTCCAGCCGACGTTGTTAAGGTCATCTAATGATGCAGTTGGATTATTTTTTAACCAGTTGCGTAAAACTTTATCCGCCATGGGCAAATCATTCCATTTCTGGTACCAACTTGCCGCTTTGCTGACGTCGGAGGCTGCATTCATATCCAAAGAGGCAATGGCTTTATACGTTTCTTCTTTGGTTGCATGATCAGTTAATAACTTGATCTGCTCCAGTTTGGCGGAAAGATTCTTTTTGACGTTGTCATTCGCGAGTTCATATCGCCTCATAAAAAGATCCCAGGCTTTTTCTTTTTGTCCGTTCCGTGCAAAATAAAACGAAAGATCAACCATCAGATTTAGAGCAGGTTCTGCATTGGGAAATTGCTGAATAAATTCTTCCGCATACGATGCTTTATTTGCCGCTTTTCCATAGTAGAGTTGGTTGACAGCATAATTGGCCATTAGATCCATTGTTTCCTTTTTTTCACGATTCTTATCGGCATCCAGAGCGAAACGGTAATACGGCTCTGCGGCGGGTATGTCGTAGACCATAAAATAATTGGCTATTTTCACGGCAGGTGAAAATGTTTTTTCCTTTTCAAAACTCTCAATCCACTTCGGAAGAACGTCTTTTCCTTCGATAATCCGGTCAATCTCTTTCAGGTAATGAGTGAAATCCGGGTCGTATCCGATCTTTCTCTCGATTTCTTTTCCCGATGCATCGGTAAAAACCACACTTGGATACACCCGAATGTTGTATTTGTTAGCTATGTCAATACCTTCTCCCTTTTCCGCATCAATTTTATAACAAACCATTTTCTCAGTATAGGCTTTAAACAAATCGCTTTGATAAATATTCTTGTCAAGAAGTTTACATGGGCCGCACCAGGTCGTAAAAAAATCAATCATGACAATTTGATTTTTTTGTTTGGCAGCATTGAATGCTGACGCTGCGTCGCCGTTATGAAAACCGGGAATCGTTTCTCCGCCAAATACAGAATATGGCGACAGAAGAAAACCCAACAAAAAAAGAATATTTTTTTTCATAAGTTCCTTTCTTTAAATCATGCCTTTACAACGTATTATTTGTTCTTTGGTTTCAGTTCTTTTTCATGAACGGTATATGTCCAAATCAACTTACCATTGGAATCAAAAGTTTCCATGGTCAATTTACGGTCGTTTCTTTTTCCTGAAAACCGGAGCATGCCGAAATTATGGAAATCGGTAACAAGGGTATTTGGGACCAATTGTGGATTTGAAAGTTTATTGGGAGCACTCAAACCGCTGGTAAATGGCGAAGAAGTAAAATCATATAATGTATAAAAGTCAGGCAATTCCGTCTTCAATAATTCCGTATGATGTACATCGCCGCTGAGGAATAAGACTCCGGAAATATTATTGTTCTTTATAAAATTCAAAATGTCCGCGCGTTCCTTCTTGTAAAAATTATACGATTCATAGGCCGTGTTCTCGTTCAATACCTGGTTGCCGCACACGATGACTTTAAAAGTTGCCTCGCTGCTCAACAGGCAGTCTTTGAGCCATGCCAGTTGTTCGTTGCCCAACATGGTTTTTGTGCCGTCATCTTCGGCTTTATCCGGAGAACGGTGAAATCGGTCATCAAGCATAAAGAAATCCGCATCGCTCCACCGGAACTGGAAAAATACGCCGGGCGTTGAAGGAGATCCGTAATTCGGATTACCCCAGTACAACTTGAAAGCTTCCAACGTTTTGTACTTATGAGGATACGTACGATCGCAATTATTGTAACCGAAGTCATGATCATCCCATATCGCGTATTGATGGGTAGAGGACAAAAGCCGCTTTAACTCAGGCAATGCGCGCGTGTGACGGTTACGGTGGAGAATGCCGCTCCAGCTGTTCCAGTCTACTTCCCGCAAATACGTATTATCGCCGAGCCATAACATAATATCCGGGTTCTTATCCGCAATGGCCTCTAGGATTTCGTAATGGCTGCCGTAGGGTGTGCCGGGCCGGTCATAAATGGGTTCATTTACGTAAAGGCAGGAACCGAAAGCGGCATAAAAATCCTGCGGATCGGTTCTCCATTCCCAAAGACTTTGCGTTTGAAACGTGAACGGATAATTATGATCAATAGGATCCTTATTGATCAGTACCTCGTAGTCGTACTTCGTTCCCGGCTCCAGATCGCCAACGGCTATGTGTGCAATAAAATCATTTTCTTTTACAGTGACGATCGCATCGGTCGTTTTTGAAATTTTGGATACGGGCCGATCACGGGAAATTTGGCTCTTGTCCCAGTACCTAATCTGAACTTTTGCCGACTTCCTGGTCTGTACCCAAACCATGACTTCACGCTTTTCAGAATAACCCAACATAGGTCCGGATTGTAGCAGATCGTTTTGCGCTTTGACTGTAAACGACACGAAGCTGAGCATGCATATCAAAATTAACAATCGCATAATGGTAACTCCTTGCAGTTAGATCATGTGCACCCATATTAATAGAATCATTCTAATTTTACAACATCAAAAAGTCCTTCCGAGATTGACATAATACTTTTTATTGAAAGTGTCGGAAAATGAGCATCCAAGGTACAGCGGTCCGACGATCGTATCTATGCCCAATAATATCGAGTATGAATACTTTAAATCGTTTGTGCTAATCGATTGATTGGTATTCCATGCATTGCCGGTTTCGGCAACAAGTCCTGCATAAATCCCTTCGGAATACGGCGAGGAACTTTTTGCCAAATGAAACATGTAAATCGCGCTTCCGTACAGATAACGATCCCCGGTGATTTGTCGGGGGTTGTATGCTGATAAATGAAGAAACCCACCCAGCATCCATTGGTCGTAAACGGGAAGACGTGAACCAAGACTGGAGCCGCCTTCCAACGACAATATCCACGTGTGTTTTCCGGCCGTGAGTGTTTTCAAATAGCCAAGGCGCAAACCCCGGTAGTTTGAATCAGCGCCAAGCGATTTGCGGGACGAGTAATACTGCACAATTGAGCTGCTGCCGAATTTTGGAAAATTTGGATCGTCCAAATTATCAAATTGTAATCGAGCTAAAATACCTGCTCCTCTTATGGTGACGTCAGGCAGATTTGATCCGACGGTTGCAGATGCTTGCCCATACGTCCGGGCGAGCCCAATCCGCCCTTCCACAGAATTGCTTATGGCGATACCGAGATCGGATCCAATGCGAAATTGGTATGCGGAATAAGTTGCCATAGCATCCGGTGACTGAGGTGAGAAAACGTTTGCCTGAAATTTTTCAGCAGAAAAACTTGGTGCAACGAAAAAAATTCCGTGATGGTGGAGAGGCTGATAAAATTCCGTCTCATATTTTGGAAAATCTCCAATCCGCAATAAATGTTTCCATTCTGCTCCGCGCGTATTAAGTTTCGTCATTCTGTAAAGAGTCAGCACGTTTACAGATCCTGCCCCTTCAAGATCCATTGACATCACCAGGCCAAATCGAAGATAATTTGGGCCCCATGACTTTCGTCTTCCGTTTATCTGAAGTGCATAGTGTCCGCTTTCCTCAAGCAGGTTAAAATCAACCTGTTCGTAGTCGCCCAATTCATATATGTCGTTAATGTCTTTCCGGAGTTGTGCAAGATCAAGAGGTCTACCGAGGCTGGTCTTAAGGCGATGGTATACTCGCCGGTCGTTCCGTAGATCGCCGCCCAATTGGATGTAATCAATCTGCATGGATTGCAGCGTGCGCGCATTTTTCATGTTCAAAAACGCGGCATATTCCTCAATAGAAACAGAATATCTGCTAAGCGATTCTGCAGCCGATCGCGCGGCTTCTTCACCGATACGGATTGATTCTGCGAACCGCATGAAATCGCTGCTCCCGATATCGCCCAGTTCCGGCCTGATCAGAACGTCTTTTTCATTTAAGGTAGCTACTTGTTCATCTACTCTCTTCTGTGTAAGCACATTGAAAACCTGAACGGTAATACCCATGATGGAACTGAGTTCATCCCGTTTTAGGAGCGGTTCTCCTACATCTACAGCGATTATAATATCGGCGCCCATCGCACGGACAACGTCGACCGGAACATTATCTACTAATGCTCCATCAACCAGGATCATTCCGTTTATTTCTACAGGTGAAAATACGGATGGAACGGACATGCTCGCCCTCATTGCCGAAGGCAGATTCCCATTGGCAAGTATGACCATCTCGCCGTTTTCTATGTTAGTTGCAACGGCGCGAAACGGTATCGGCAGTTTGTCGAAATCCGAAATTCCCGCAACGGCCAGCGTTTGTGTTCTTAGCACGAAACTCAATTTTTGTCCGGCAATCAGACCCCTTGGGAAAAAAATTTTTCCGTCATTGAATCCCACTTCAAAGCCCATGAGGTTGAGATTATCCTCTTCCTTTCTGCGGAAGGATCGGTAGTCACGGGAAGGTTTATCGTTTAATACATCACGCCAATCCAAGGTTCGTGTTAGCGTCTCAATCTCTTCGACGGACATGCCGGCTGCGAACAGGCCGCCGGCAATTGCCCCCATGCTTGTCCCCGCAATATAATCCACGGGTATGCGTAATTCTTTAAGGACATTCAGGACACCGACGTGAGCCAGACCGCGGGCTCCGCCGCCGCCGAGAACCAAACCGATTTTCGGGCGAGGCATTGGTTCAGGGAAATCGCCGGCTCGAAGATCAGACGTCTGTATAATACATACTATGAGGATACAGCCTAGAATTGGGGTAATATGGGCAGACATGATACAATGATAGTTTGCAAAAAATCGATTTAATCAGGACGGCTGAATTTAGCCATTTAATTAAAATAAAACCAAACAAAAATGCGGCAATAACCCATTGGATAAGTGAGTATTGCATTGATTAGGGCACACTGGTTTGAAAACTATTCGTAGCGAAGGGCATCGATCACATGCGAATTTGCGGCTTTCCAGGCGGGATAAAATCCGAAGAAAATTCCAATGGCCACCGAAAGGCCGAAACTGAGGAGAATCGACTCCGAAGTAATAACGACCGACCACCCGGCATTGTACTGTAGGAATAGAGCAGCGCCTGTTCCGGCGAGTATACCGATACATCCGCCCAGCAAACAGATCATAAGTGCTTCGATAAGAAACTGCGCTAAAATATCGCGACGTTTGGCGCCGATGGCTTTTCGAATTCCGATTTCTTTAGTGCGTTCCGTAACGGAGACGACCATGATATTCATAATACCAATACCGCCGACGATCAGGGAAATGGCTGCAATAGATGCAAGAAGAAGCGACAACGTCGCGCTCGTTTCCTGCGCGGTAGCCACGATATCCGACATATTACGGATGCTGAAATCATTTTCCTGGTCGGAGCGGAGGCGATGCTGACGGCGTAACGTGCGTTCGATATCAAACGTCACTTCCTCCTGAGGCGCCTGGTCTTTAAACATGACAGCAATGGAATTAACATAGTCTAACCCAAACAACCGCAGTTGAGCGGTGGTCAGGGGGATAACGATCTGATCGTCCTGATCCTGCATGCCGGTGGAGCCTTTTTTCTCGAACTGTCCGATGACGTGAAAGTTCTGGTTGTTTATCCTTATAGTTTGTCCGACCGGTGAGGTTCGCTCAAATATCTGGTCTGCAACGGTCTGGCCGACTACGGCAACTTTCGCTTTTGCGCGCAGTTCATCTTCGTTAAAAAAACGGCCTTTAGCCAGAGTGTAATTGCGAACGCGGGGATAACTTGTTGAAGCGCCAATGACGCTGGAATTGACGTTTTTATTTTCAAATTTGATTTGGGAGTTACGTGACAGTTCGGGCGAAAAATCCTGAACCCATTCTGATCGCGCTTTAATCGCGTCTCCGTCTTCCGTTGTCAGCGTGATGGAACTGCCCGCGGCGAGCACGGTGCGGCCCACACTCTGCGCACCGGGACGCACGATGAGCAAATTCGTACCGAGATTTTTCATGCGCTCATTGATTCGCCGCCGCGACCCTTCGCCGATGGCAACCATAGTGATCACCGCGCCAACCCCGATTATGATACCCAGCATGGTGAGCAAACTGCGGAGGCGGTTAGACCTTAACGCCATATATGCCGTCAATATACTTTCCCAGAAATTCATTGGGTTCCTCTCATTAGCGGCCGATGCCACCTGAGCGTTCTTTCAGTCTTTCTTTGAATCGTTCACTTTCCTGACGCGCTTGCGAGAATTGTACGAGCACCACCTTGGTTGAATCGGATAAACCGCTTAGGACTTCCGATTCATCGAAATTGCTCAGGCCAATGTGAACAGGCCGCAGGCGTAATTCGCTTCCTTCCTGCACTACTGCAAACTTTAGTTGACTTGCCGCGCCGGAGGCTTCGCCGCCGGATGATTTTTTTTGCTTTGACTTACCCCGCCCTGTGCTATTAGTATCTTGATCTCTTAATCTTTCAGGCATAATGATTCCGGCAGATTTTAAGACGCGTAAATCGTTCTCAACATCATTCTTAGTGCGAAGCAGTTCATTTGAGATGAGCAGAATATTATCTCTTCCGGCAATATCGATGGTAATCGTAGTATTCATTCCGGCTTTAAGCTTATTGGCTTTGTTCGGTACCAGAATGACCACGTCGAATGTGGTTACATTTTGCAGAACAGTGGACTGTGCAGCAACGCGAATTACTTTTCCAGTAAACGTTTCTCTGGGATACGCATCTGCAATAATATGCGCGGTGAGGCCGATCTGTACACTGCCGATATCTACCTCGTCCACGGCCGCGATGACGTAAACTTCATCCATATTTGCGATACGCGCAATCGCCGTTCCGCCGCCGGCATTGGAAACTGCAGAGGACACGATTTGTCCGGCGGACACATTCCGGGACAGCACAAGGCCGTTGATCGGCGATAAAACGATCGTTTCAGCTAATTTCTGTCGCGCGAGCAGGAGATTGGCTTGAGCCTTGATGAGAGACGATTTGGATCCTACATAAGTGACGAAAGTTTGATCGTAATCTTGTTGTGATAACAACGTTTTAGCAAAGAGATCCTGCGCGCGCTTCCAGTTGTTTTCCTGTTGAATCAGCACGGCGGCGGCAAGTTGCGAATCGGCAAGTGCCTGCTCAAATGCATTGCGGGTATCGGTTTGATCCAATTTAGCGATTAATTGTCCTACACGAACAGGATCGCTCGCCTCAATAGGAATTTTCTCGACAATGCCGCTGGCTTTGGATTTGATTTCAATAACGTTGATCGGCGTTACTGAGCCCGTTGCAGAGACGGAAATATTCAGATCGCCGCGTTTCAAGTTCATGGGCCTTATCACTATGGCGTTGCTTGCAGTATCGGGTATTTCGGAATTGTTATTTCCGGCGATAAATAAAAAGTACAGCACTGCAAGCGTAACGAACGCGAGAAAACCATAAATCAGTTTTTTTTTCATCGTTCAAATCACAATATATATGGGTGGCATTTAGTTCAAGTAATTAATAAAACAATTAGACATTAGTTTTACATATTGGTTTAACAAAAAATCAAAATATGAAAACGCATCTAAAAATAGAAAAGCATCTGCACGGGCGTAACAGATGCTTTTTCTGACGATCAATAATTACAAAAACCTATAATTTCAGTTTTGCAATATTTTCTTTGACATCCTGAGCCGATTTGTCCAGTTCTTTTTGTTCTTCCGGAGTCAATTTGATCTGGATGATCTGCTCGACGCCTTTTTTGCCTAATTTTACCGGCACGCCGCAGAATACATCTTTTTGTCCGTATTCGCCCTGGAGCCATACGGCGCATGGCAGAATACGTTTCTGATCTCGTACGATGGATTCGATCATCTCTACGGCAGATGCCGATGGCGCATAATAGGCGGAACCGGTTCCGAGTAGTTTAACGATCTCAGCGCCGCCATTACGCGTGCGGTCCACAATGCGGTCGATCGTTGCCTTGTCCATCAGATCGGGCAGAGGA
>WBUR01000050.1 GCA_008933615.1 bacterium
TTACATACATGATCGGAATAAATTACCCGTTTCATTTTTAGCCATTAAAGATAAGTTGCAATTAAAATGCATGATAAAAAATTAGCGGTAGTTTTTCGAACCAAATTTTTGCCTTATTCTGAAACGTTTATTGATGATGAATTACGCCAGCATCATTTGTATGACGTAATTGTGTTCACAAAAAAACATGTAAATAACAATCTTTTTTCAGGTCATAATGTAGTGTCGTTAAGTGAAACTAAACTTAAAAACAGGCTCATAGAATCTTTTTTATTCAATAATTGGCGCATTAGCTGGACTTTTGATCGTATTTTTAGAAAAAAAACAGTCGACATTATCCATGCTCACTTTGCTTATGGCGGTATTTTTATGATACCTTTTTCTAAAAGATATAATCTTCCTCTTGTCGTGACCCTACACGGGAAAGATGTAACCCTGTTGATAAGCGATGAGATCAAACAGGCAAAGTGGAAGCTGTATAGAAAAAACTACCCTCAGTTATTTGACACCGTGTCGTTGTTTTTAGCAGTTTCTCAAGAACTGAAAGATATTATGGTATCGGTCGGATGCCCAGACGACAAAGTCATATTACATAGACTCGGCATCGACTTGACGCAATTAACGCCAAGAGAACGCGATGTCTCTAAAATACATCAAGTTGTCATGATAGGAAGACTGGTCGAAAAAAAAGGTTTTGAGTTCGGCATACGGGCTTTTGCTAGTGTGGTTCATCGAGGCATTGACGCCCGATTACACATCATTGGCGAGGGTGAGCTGCGATCACATCTTGAAAAGGTCACACAAGATATGAATATTTCAGATAAAGTGTGTTTTGAAGGCACTTTGCCTCACGACCGTGTCATTGACTTTCTCAGGAATTCCAGCGTATTACTGGCACCGAGTGTTGTGGCGGCTAATCAGGATCGCGATGGAGGGTTAACTTCGGCAAAAGAAGCATCGGCATGTGCAATACCCGTAATCGGCTCTATACATGGTGGAATCCCTGATATCGTCGAAGATGGTGTGACCGGTTTTTTGGTGAAAGAAAAGGACGTTGACGCTCTAAGCGCACGTCTATTTACTCTGCTCAAGGATGAAAATTTACGAGCGGCTTTAGGCAAAAACGGCAGAAAGAAAATGGAAAACGAATACGATATTCGGAAGTGCAATGAGCAACTGGAAGCGATTTACGATTCACTAATAGCGAAAAATAATAAAAGAATGGATAATTCCGATGCCTGAAATCAAACAAATTATCACCCGTTCGATCGAAGCAAAATCCCTTTTGCTTTCAAACGACACTTTGATAAAGACGATTGAAGACGTCGTCACAACCCTAGTCCAGACATTTAGGATTGACGGCAAAGTTCTCTTCTGCGGGAATGGCGGCAGCGCGGCGGACGCGCAACATTTGGCGGCAGAATTGTCGGGCCGATTCTATCTTGACCGGAAACCCCTTTTTGCTGAAGCGCTGCATACGAATTCTTCCCACGTGACGGCAGTTGCCAATGATTATGGTTATGATGAGGTCTTTTCGAGACTCGTCACCGCGATGGGCAGGAAAGGCGATGTATTGATCGCCATTTCTACATCCGGCAATTCACAGAACATTATTAAAGCGATAGAAACGGCAAAAAAAGCAGAGATGCTAACAGTCGGGTTTACCGGAGAAAAAGGCGGAAAAATGAAGGATATGTGTACGTATTTGGTTAATGTGCCGTCCAATGACACGCCAAGAATTCAGGAATGTCATATCCTGGTCGGACATATTATTTGCGAGTTGGTTGAGAAGAAATTATTTCAAAAATAATCACTCTCCACATCTCAAGACATATCCACATATGCTCTTGACCCTTTTTTGGAATTTTCATACCGTTGTACAGCTACATTACCTGTTTTATTTGGAGTCGATATGAAAGTTATTATAGATGCGCGTTCACAATTTTCATTCGCGAAAATTTATAGTGTACAGTTGTTTGAGCGCATTCTGAAACAGCTTAATGAAATGAAGGCCGATGTCGATGTTTCCATTATACTTTCTCGCGACCGGAGCGCTCAGAATCTTCTGAGTAAGAGATTCTTAAAAAGATATAAAATCAAACATCAGTTCATTTCCAGCGATAGTCCAATTGAGGAGATCATTCGTTCGCATGAACGAAACGAAAAATCGATTATTTTTTTGGAAGGCAATGTTATTTATGATGAACGAATCCTGTCCGCTTTAATCGCCTCTGACAAAGCGACGGTTGTAAAAGACGGTCAACGTCATGTGCCTTTGGCCGTCCGCCTTGACGCAACACAAATCCGTGATATTTCTACTTCAACAGGCTCTATCCATGATTCATTAACGAAATTGACGGATTCCGGTCAACTCGAGCGGCTCGAAATTCAATCCATGCAAAATTATATTCGATTTTTGCGGCGCTCAGTTCCGCCTATGCTCGTAAAGTTGAATTCAGAAAACGAAATTCGCTCAATTGAGAACGCGATGTATGCGAATTCATTTAAGGGCACGATGGAATTTGTCGCTGTTTACGGCTATCGCATTCCGGTAAGAGAACTAACCCGTTTAACAGCAAAGACACCGATAACTCCTAACCTGGTAACTGCGGCCGCCCAGATCTGTTCTTTTGGCGCGATTCCATTTTTAGCGTACGGCTGGCTCTGGACCGGGCTTCTTTTGGCAGCAGGTTTTATCATTTTTGATTCTCTTGATGGAAAGTTAGCGCGTATGACGATACGGCTTAGTAAAGCGGCAGACAAGTTCGATCATTTAACCAGTGCCCCGACCCGAATGGGCTGGTATTTTGCCATAGGCTGGTATTTGTCCAATGGCAACCTTTCAAGCGAGATAATGCCGTTCGCGTTAGCGTATGCTGCTATGCCGGTGATTGATAAATTAACCGGAGCAATTTTCAACGCAAAATTCGGACGCTCGCCACTGGATTACACACCGCTGGACGGGAAGGTTCATCTTTTTACTGTGCGCAAGAATGATATTTTTCTCATGCTCATTGCAATGATCTTCGGCTTTATCCAAACGGCTTACATCGTCGCCGCCTGCTGGGCTGTATTGACCTGGATATGGCATCTGTACCGGCTTGTCTGGTTTTCTCTCTTTCCAATACATAAAACGGAACAAGAATGAAAGTTCTAATTGTAGCCATGAAGTTTTTTCCAGCGAGCGGCGGAAGCGCGTCGTACGCCTACAATATGGCTATCGGGCTTCACCGGCTTGGTTATGATATTACGGTTATGGCTCCGACCTATTCGCATCGAACAATGGATGACCGTTTATTTCCATTCAAAGTCAAACGATTGGTCTGGTCTGGTCCCCAATTCGGCATGTTCAGGCTTTTGTTTGCCGCTGTCCATCTTTTCGTTGTGTACCGCAAAAATAAACCGGATATCATCTGGACAACAAGCTTTGCCGGATGCCGGGTATTAGGGCTGCTAACAAACCTAAAAGCAAGATTTATCGGTACGGTTCACGGCGGAGGCATCCATCGCCGTTACCCGTCCAGGAAACTGTCAAATAAATTCGGCGACCGGCTTGGACTACGATTCATGAAAAGAGCCGATGCGATCGTCACCATCAGCGAAGAATCTAAGAAAATATTTGCGGCCAAACTTCCGTATGACATTATTCTCAACAAGCTCCGCCTTATTTATAACAGTATTGATTTTGACGAAAGTAAATTCGTTTCAAAATCTGCTGCTCTTGAAAAACTTCCACATTTGCAGACCAAACAAGTGATCCTTACGGTTGCGCGTCTGGTATCGGCCAAAGGCCATGACGTCGTGATTCGTGCGCTAAATATTCTCAAATTCAAACATCCCGATGCGGTGTATGTCATTGTCGGAGAAGGCGTCGAAAGGCCGTCTCTGGAAAGGCTCGTTAAGGACCTTCACCTTGAAGATCGGGTCATCTTTGCTGGATATGTTAACGATGAACAACTTGAAAGGTATTACGGGGTTTGTGATGTGTTTGTCATGGCGGGCAGATGGACGTCCAATTTTGTTGAAGGCTTTGGGCTGGTATATATTGAAGCCGGCGTCCGGGGCAAACCTGTGATCGGCACACGCGTCGGCGGAATTCCGGAAGCAATCGTTGAAAACAAAAGCGGTTTTGTCATTGAACCTGAAAATCCTGAAGCGCTTGCAGAAAAAATATCGCTGTTATTAACCGATGAATCCTTACGAAACGGCATGAGCCGTTTTGCGGTTCAATACGTCAAGGAAAGCTTCAGCAATGACGTAATGGCGAAACACAATGCGTCGCTTTTATCCGAGTTGTAAAACGATGAATTTTGACACCCATGTAATGCATCCTGAATTATGAACAATCTTGTGAAGCAATCCTTACGCATACTATTGGGCAGGGCAAGTGTGTCCAGCATCGGCCTGCTCTTTACCGTCTATTTTGCATACGAACTTCCGAAAAATCTTTTTGCGCTGATTGCTCTTTACAGTACTGCGGCAAGTTTCACGCAGGTTATGATTGACCTTGGACTTTCAGCAAAAATGGTTCGAGAAGCGCCGGCGCTTATAAAGGATGAGTCAAGATTTTCCGAAGTCGTGCGCAATGTGATCATGCCAAGCGTCATGTTACGTTTCTTTGCAGCCGGAATTACATGTATCGTCATGGTTATATTTCTTCAGTTGATGGAAGGATTATTATCGGCGGAATTTCCACAACTAAACGTCGAGTTTATTATTCTGCTGGCGCCTATCAGCATGATGTTCGAGAACGGAAATACCTCCCTGGCTTCTGTTTTCCAGGTCCAACGCCGATTCGGGACAGACTCTATTTTGACGTCCGGAGCCAACCTTTTAGAAATGATCTTTGCGACCATTTTGTACATAAATTTTGGTATGGATCAGTATTTCACAGGCGTTCTCGCGGCTCAGGCATCCCTGTTTTTCATTCGTTCTTATTTAATTCGTGATGTTCTCCGACACTTTGCGCTCAAAGACTTATCGCTCAAACAGGTCAAGTACATTCTCAAAGAGTATTGGCCTTATTATCTAAGGCGTTTTTTTCGATTTGGCCTGCTTCAGGGAGAGCAACTGCTTGTGGTCATCCTCTTGCCGCTGGCGCAGTTGGCCGATTTTAATTTAGCAAAACGGCTGTCTAAATATCTGAAATTTTATTCGGACGCCTTTTCCAACCCTTTGACAATCAAATTGGCCAGGACCAAAGATCTGATGATGCGGAAAAAACATGTTCGCACTTTCTTATTTTTTACCGTACCATTGCCCATCGCGCTGAGTTTACTGAGCCCATGGATCATGCAATTGGCCGGGGGCGATAAGTATGCCGACAGCTGGCCTATACTTGCTGTGTTGTACCTATCCTACGTGTTTTACGGTTATTCCAACCTGCAAATGTCTGTTGTTACCATTTTCGGCAAAGCCACAGAAGTGTTGTACCGCGATGCTATCGGAAGTATCGTCGGTTTTACCGCAACCCTGATTCTGATTTTATTATTTGGGCAATATGGATTGGCGTGGGGACAATTGATAGCCTATTTTACGCTATTCATTGCCGGTTATCATATTTCTAAAAAATATCTCGATGCCGAGGTTGAATCCGGTTCACAAAAAAACGAATCAGCGGAGGCGATAGTCCCGCCCGATCCGGAATGAATAACTTCACTCATTGGAGGGTTCTGTTATGAAGCTATTAAATCTCGCCAATACTATCACGATCATACGTATTGTTATATTGTACATTACCGTTTATCTGATCTACACCGGACAGATGATTTTTTTGATTGCAGCTGTAGGCTTGTCGATCCTGATCATTCTTTTGGACTGGTTGGACGGCATCGTCGCGCGCAGCCGCAACGAAGTCACCCAATTCGGCGGCGTACTGGATATAACAGGGGACCGAATTGTTGAAAACGTTTTCTGGATTGTATTTGCAGACCTCGAGATTATTCCTATGTGGATCCCGATCATTGTTATGTCTCGCGGATTTATGACGGATGCGATTCGTAGCCAGGCCTTGATGGAGGGAAAAACTGCTTTTGGAGAAAACACGATGATGACAAACCGCTTCGGAAAGTTTCTTGTTTCCGGCCGTTTTATGAGAGCCTTCTATGGCACAATCAAAGGAATCACTTTTCCCTATTTGATCTTGGTACTAATAGCACAAGAGAGACATCTTAGGGATGCTAACCTCCAGGATTATCTCTGGGTCTCGACTTATACAAAAAACGGCGGCCTCTTTTTGGCAATACTGACGACCGCGGTTAGTTTGTTGCGCGGCATTCCCGTTCTGGCCGAAGGGCGAAAACTCTTTGTGAAAGATGAAGCGTGAAGTTAGCCATATTTGATATTGACGGAACGATTACGCGCAGGTCATCGGAACGTTTTTTTATACAATTTTTATTGAGAAGAAAAAAACTGACGCGTCGACGGCTCATGACAACATTTTTCCTTTTTTTGCTTCGACATCCGATGCAGGCTTTTAACGGATTTAAACAAAACAAAATGTACCTCAGGAATCTCAAAGAACAAGAAGTGCGTTCCTTAGCGCTTGAATGTTTCGACAAACAAATCCAATTTGATATAAAGAATACTCTGCTGGAGGAAATCCGGCGGCGTAAATCAGAGGGTTATAAAATATTATTGTTAAGCGGCTCATTGCCCTGCCTGGTGGAGCCGATGGTTAAATTTGTCGGCGCCGACTTTATGATCTGTTCAGAATTGGAATTGTCCGACGGCAAATTTACAGGTAATATGACTACGCTCCACCCTTATGGACGAAACAAAAAAATATTATCGAAACTTTTCTGTAAAGAACACGGATTTGATCTTCAACATGCGTGCGCATACGCGAATGAATGGGCAGATCGTTTTTTGCTTGAAGCCGTTCAAGAATCTATAGCCGTTGACCCGGATAAGAAATTAAACCAATTATCAATAAAAAAAGATTGGAAAGTAATAAACACCTGATATGTCAAAAAGTTTCAAAGTTAAACAAGCTGCTTGGTTTAAGGATATTGAACAGGAGTTTTTTATACCGGATTCTTTTGAATTGGATATCATCGGACCAAATGATGCCCCTCCGATGTCTGAAGAAGCAATAGCCAATGCGATTCGTAAGCCTCTTGGACCTTCAATGACTGCGATGGCACAAGGCATGAAACGAATCGTTTTTGTCGTTGACGATCTCGGACGGCCTACGCCGGCTCACGACATTATTCCTAATTTGCTGGATCTACTATTCCAGACTGGCATAGAGAAAAAAAATATATCTTTTGTCATAGCGACCGGTTCACACAGGCAGTTGTCACAGACTGATCTTGAACTTAAACTTGGACAGGAAATCGTTGCATCGTACCCTGTAACTTCCCACGATGCATTTAATTCGCCGATGATACATCTAGGCGTTTTAGACAATGGTTTTCCGTGTATTGCCAACAAGGAAGTTGCTGAAGCAGATTTGATCGTTGGCATAGGTTGTGTAATACCCCACTCCTGTCATGGATTTGGCGGAGGCGCCAAGCTTTTCTGTCCTGGTATCGCTGGAATGGAAAGTATTGTGACCATGCATGGATTTACGCCCAAAAGGGGACGAGTGGTTGGGGATGTGCCTGAAAAAGAATGGGATATGCGTTCCGCCTCCGAAGCTTTTGTTCTACGTTTACCGCCCATATTTCTTGTGAATGTTGTGGTTAATTCGAAAAGGGAAATTTGCGCTTTATTTGCCGGCAGGTCAGATGAAGTTTTTCGCGCAGCCAGAAACATCGCGCAACAGGTGTATCGAACCGTCATTGACCGAGCCAAAGCTAAACAATATGATGTTGTATTCGTCAATATGTATCCTTTGGACTCAGATCCCGTTCAATCCGGTAAAAGCCCCTGGATAAAAAAGTTTTTTAAGAACGCTATCCCTATTCAGATAAATAGTTCCGCAGATGGAATTGACTACCATGGATGGAAATTACTGCGAAGAAGCCGCCTCTCTACGCTTATCATTCTTCTTATAGGAGAAGGACTGAGCTTAAAATTCATGCCCTCATTTTTCCGGCGTCCGGCGTCATGGTCACTTATTAAGAAAATGAGGGCTTATTGCGTCAAACGAATGCTTGAGAATCCCGGCGTCGATTATCCTACTTTTTTCAAAAACTTGAAAACCAAGGAAGTCCTTGTTGACGAACTGAACATGGCAGAACAACAAATACCATCGCTTCAAAAAAGTCCGTGGATCTATTCTGAGAATTATCCTCCACCGCAATTTCGAAAAAAATACCCAAGGGGCACTCTACTTCGGTCATGGGATTCCGTTATTATGGCAATCTCACATTATTTTCCTAATGCAAAAGTGGCAGTGGTAACCTGCGCGCCGGTGCAGATACCTGTATTGAAGGGAGATCATGAAGGCCCTCATTGACATCCGAGATCCGGCATCGGTCTTGACTCTGTTTGACATCAACTTAGCGGAACGTATCCTGAGGCAGTTGTGGGTGCGAGGTGTTAGGGAAGCTTGGATTTTAACGGATTCTAGACCGTTGTCATTAAAGGCAGAATTTGCGCATCGCTTTCCTATGACTGTCCGCACGATCCGCATCAATGAATCACTCTCCTCAGAACCGGCGGATTGGATTATCGTTGACGGCAACGGCATTTATGATGACCGCGTTTTGGACTCATTGGTAAATGCAACAGAAGATATACGTATTTTTGATTCACTTAAGAGACTCACTCCAATTGCATTAAAAGTGTACTATTCAGAAACGACGGATTTTATTTCGGATGTTTTTGAAAGAAGAAATGTGATTCCAACAGAAACACATTTGTCCGACATAAGGGCAATTGATAGCTATATACCGTTTCTGAGAAAATCTTACGTTCCAACGTTGCGATTTGTTGATGAACATGATAATCTTCGCGAAATTGAAAATGACTTGTTCGAAAAAACATTTAAATCCGGCCTGGAGTGGATCGCGATCTACGGATATAAAATTCCGGTACGTGAACTTACCCGATTCTTTGCAAATACTCCCGTTACGCCCAATCACATTACGGCAGTCGCAATGGTATGCAGATGGGTTTCGATACCGCTGCTCTTTATGAACTGGATTGGCTTGGGGTTATTATTAATTGTGTTTTTTATAATTTTGGATTCTCTGGACGGTAAACTCGCCCGTATGACATTTCGATTCAGCGACCATGCGGATTGGATTGATCACGGTTCGGTTTTACCGACACGGCTGGGGTGGTACGCCGGTTTGGGTTGGCATTATTCAGGCGGCGATTATACGTCACCGGTCGGTCTTATGACCTTAGCCACGTTCGTTTTTATTGTGCTGGATGATATCAACTGGGTAATCGCAAAACGATTATTTAGGCGAACCTTGTTTGACATTACCGACTTTGATTCGACAGTACATCTTTTCACACATCGCCGAAATGATATGTTCGTAATGTTGTTAGGATATTTTTTGGGGGTTGGTTTAAACAGCTTTGCGTTTATTTGTTTGTGGGTTTTCGGAACGTGGCTGTGGCATTCGTGTCGAATCATTTACGTAGTATCCTTTTTAGGTCTGCACAAAAAATGAATCTCGAATTACATTGTTGTGCGAGAGCCGGCTTGTTTTGATTAGGAGACTCTCATGAATATAGCATGCATCTTAGCGGACACGAACTACCCGCTTTTTGCAGACCGAACGGTTTATGGCCTCCGATTTGTTGAAAGGCTTCAGCGCCAATTTCGCGAATTTAAGTTTGACGAGGTGCTTTTTGTCAGTGATTTACCGAGTCCGACAGAAAATATGAAGTCCATAAACATTCCGGATTTAATCCGGTTTGCAAACAACTTAGACATTCAACAAGATATCCGTTTGTTTATGGTCATGTCTAATGTGATCATGGATGATCGTCTTATTAAATTCACTCGTGACCACAATGAAGATATTCAATTAACAGAGCAAGGCGGGTTTGTCAAATTATCAGGCTCCAATTTAAAATCATTTATTCATTATCTTTCTCAGGTCAAGGATATAAGTCAACTGATCGATTTTACAAAGAAACAAAAGGATCCTTATTCCATTAAGATTGTTACCCCGAACAATTTCGATTCGTATATAGAAGATCTGCGTCTCAACTTTGTCCCCTATTATTTTCAATATGAAAAAGATTCTGATTTAAGATCCATAGAAAATCAAATGTATGAAGCAAATTTCAAGGGAACTATGGATTTTATCGCCACCTACATTTATAAATACCCGGTAAGGGAAATCACACGTTTCTTAAGCCGTTACCCTTCTGTTAACCCAAACTATATCACATTTTTGAGTATACTAGCGTCATTCGCAGTTCCTTCACTGTTTGCTTTGGGCTACATGGGTTTAGCTGTCCTGACCGGGTGGTGCATGTTCATCTTCGATTCGGTTGACGGCAAACTCGCTCGACTAACCGTGCGTTTGAGCCGTACAGCAGGAATAATAGAGCATGCGACCAGCGCGCCGGCTATTTTTTTATGGTTTGCCGGATTAACATGGCATTTCGCTAACGGTCGGTTTTTCGCTTTTGATAACATCAACACGATCGCAGGCTGGACACTCATGACACTGTATTGGGTCGACAAAACCATGTGCGGAATTTTCAGAATAAAGTTCAAAAGAGAAATATATGACTTCGCAATCATCGACAAGACGTTCCATCTCATTGCATGTCGAAGAGCCATAATTTTGCTTATCGTCACTGTTGGCTACATTGCAGGTTTAACCGAATCATCCTTTCATTTCCTTGCCTTTTGGATGGTTTGTAGTTTTGTTTTTCATCTTCTGAGATTAATCTGGATCAGCGCGAGTCTATCCATATCCAATTCACATCAAACCTAAGATTGGCCTTTACATGAAAATGGATCAAATCAAAAATGCAGTCATCTTGGCGTCCAATACGCATCAGGGCAATTCCAGTTACGATACCGTGTACGGCGGGGAAACACTTCTAAACCGATGCCTTATTGCTATGTCAAAATCGGGAATAACAAGCGCCGTCGTTATAGCGCATCCCGGATGCAAAAATAAAATTGAAAAGACAATTGAAGCGGTTAAACACCGACTTATGTTGGATTATCGCGTTACTGAATTAAGCCAGAACCAAATTTTGTCCGAAAAGATCATGGAAGTTTCATCAAATTTGAACGGAGCTTTCCTGATGTACAAAACGGATAAGTTCATGCATCCGACGTTTTTCAAACAGGCCGTAACCGCAACCATCGCCGATAGGGCTGTCATTTTTGCTCATAAAAATGTGATAATAAAGGATAACGCGCTGCTTTTCGAACCCGCGTTCAAAGAAAAATTCAAGGTTATATTTTCTAATCCTGCCGGTTATAATAAAATTACGGTTGATCAAATTACGCCCGATGTATTTAAGTCAAACCCTGTCGAATTGACCGTCTCAAACAGACTACTTTCGTTTGCAGAGAGCGGCGACGGGGTGGTCAGCGCGGACGTGATTGCATGCAGCAGAAAACAGCTTGAATCTTTATCCGATTTTGGATCTATTGACGAGGCCGTGAAAGAACTGCTCAGAAAAAACAAGCTCGCGATGCAATTTGTTGCCGATGCATGGTGGATGCGCATTACGCCGGAAATTTCCAAATCGCACATTAAAGACTTAATATGGAAAATAGCATTTAAAGAAATAAGCGGTGAATTTTCAAAAGCGGTGAACTCTAAAATGTCCAAACCGCTTTCTTTTTATTTTGCACGAAAAGGAGTGACGCCTAATGTGCTCAGCAATGTACAACTTATTTTATTTCTGATCGCCTCAGGTTTTCTTCTTATTGACGCGCATTGGGCCATGATCGTTTTTGCAGTTCTTTGGCAGTTTTCCGCTGGCGTATTAGACCGTTGTGACGGCGAGGTCGCACGCATCCGCAATCACGAATCGGAAGCCGGCGGACGTTTTGATATGATCATTGACGACATGCGCAATGTTTTGCCTTTCACGTTTTTGGGCGGCCTCCTTTATTATCAAACTCAAAGTCCTCTATATGCTATTGCATTTGTACTGACATTTGTCTGGTTTATTGCTTTGACTCTCTATGAACAGGATTTCATGCGAAAGGCCGGATATACCAGCCGACAGGTCATGTATGTCGACTACAAAAAGCTGAAGGGCGAAAACAGCCACACCACGTCATTATTGACGAAATTTGTTCCGATCATAAGTGGGGATATCCGAACCTTTTATGTCTTTTTGCTTGCACTATTCGGACTCAAGGAATTCGTTTTTTGGGTTTTGCTTTTCATATTGGCATTCTTTCCAGTTACCTCTTTTGTTGGCATACTTAAATTCAAAAAGGAGTCTTTGAAAAAGTAAGATATTTTGTAGCAAATAATAGACGGGATGCAATTTTTTTCTTGCTTCAGTGGTGTATAGCCGCCACAGTAATCAATTCTAAACTCTTGTAATTATACGATCTCCTCTCCTCTATCCTGCCAACTCCTCGTGGCATGTTTGTTGTTGCTTATTTATGCGCACATCTTGGAGATACGGTTTGCAGACCGAAGTTAGTCATTTTGCAACTGAGAAGCCGGATAACGATACATTTTACTTATATTTATCAATTGCCTGGAGAAGATATTGCTAAACCAATCGCAAAGCAAAATCACAAAAGCAGTCCTATCTGCTTTCGATATAGAAAACAAATCCACACGTTATGATGCCGTCTATGGCGGCGAGACATTATTAAACCGAGCTTTAGTCGCATTATCAAAGTCCGGAATAAGCGAGGTTATTTTAATGGCTCATTTTGGCCACGGAAAACGTATGGAGTCGGCTATTGAAAACATTAGAAAAAGAATTAACCTCAACTACACCATTCTTGAATTAACTAAATCGGACGGATTTTTACAGAGACTCAAGCAAGTGGTCGCTCTTTGGGATGAGCCGTTTCTGATGTTCGAACTCAATTGCCTGTACCATGCATCCCTCTTCGAATCCATTCAAAGTTCAAACGCACAAGACGCGCTCTCGCCCGTATTGTTCTGTCACAAAAACGTGTCAGTAAGCCAAAGCGGCGTTTCCTATGACGCCGCCTTTATTGAAAAATACAAAGCTGTTTTTCAGTCTCATGATGAATTAACCAAAGTTGTTGTCAATAATAATCGTGCTGAATTTGCTAATATTTCCTCAAAAAAAAATAACCTCTCCAATAATCAAAACGAAAAAAAATATTTCAGCACTGACGTTATTTTATGTCGAAGGGAAAATATAGTTGCGTTGCCGTCTTCAAGCTCGATCAAAGACATACGGCATCACTTTGAAAAAAGCAACCTGTTGAGCGTCGCATGGGTTGATAATGCGTGGTGGTTAAAAATTCCTAAAAACCCTTCGAAGGATTTTGTAAAGAATTTTTTATGGAAAATCGCCTTTAAGGAAATCAGCGGAGAGTTTTCAAAAAAATACAATTCCATTTTATCTAAACCTTTGTCATTTGCATTTGCGCGATTAGGATTTACGCCAAACGTGATCAGTATTATCGCTTTTCTTTTTTTGATCGGGTCGTCTTTTCTCCTGCTAATCGACAACTATTGGATGCTGGTGCTTTCGGGCTTCTTGTGGCAGATGGCTGCTGTTTTGGATCGGTGCGACGGCGAAGTGGCGCGAATCAGAAGTTACGAATCAACTTTCGGGGCGCAATTCGATATTATTACAGATGATCTGGGTTATGCATTTCAGGCAATTTGTTTGACTGCGGTGTGTTATTCTGAAAGTCATAATGATTTGCTGATACTTATTGTTTTTTTATTAACCTTTTTATGGATTATTCAGGCAGTACTGTATGAAAAAAAATATATGCGCAAGGCAGGATACATTAGCCGCCAAGTAAAGCATAAAGATTTTCTTAGCCGGCTTGGAAATGATTCGGCTCTTATCCGAATATTCAAAAACATCGAAGTATTCGGTAGACGCGATTGGAGAGCCGTGCTTTATTTTATATTAACCTTCTCCGGCTCAAAGTTACTTATTTTCTGGATATTTATGGCCGTCGGATGGATAATGGGCGTTTTCTTATATATTCAAATTGGAATTCTTCGCAGGCCTTCTGCTGCTAAACAATCAACTATCTCGTGTCTTTTGTAAGTAGGAATCGCCAGCACCATGTTTCCAAATTAAATTGTGACAAGAAAAAACAGTGCCGGGACTTGCTTTTTTCATTTTTAATAATTAAGATACAAAAGTCTTAAATACTGTATCCAAAACGGTTAAGGACTCCTATCAATCTGACGGATCGTGGCACGCTTCTTGGACATGTGTATTCAGTATTGAGGTTAACCTGATTTTCCTTTGATTGTTTATTTGATAATCATTAAACGAACGTAGGAGAATGCTATGCAGAATCCTATCCCCCACCCCGTGTATGTTGGAATTGACGTCGGATCCATCAGCGTTAAGCTGGCCGCGGTTTCCGACGCAAATTTATCAATTCCTGAATCCCCGGAATTCCATTACTTTCAATCCTCGCCGCACACAATTATTATTTCCAAATACCGCAGGACGAATGGAGAAGCTTTGACGTCCGCATTAAAGCTTCTCGGACAATTCGTACAACTTGTTCCTCTCAACCGGATCGCCGGAATTCAGGTTACAGGCTCCGGTGGAAAGCAAATCAGCGAATATCTGCAGGCGCATTTTGAAAATGAATTCAGAGCGGTTGCTAAGGGCGTGGGTACTTTGTATCCGGGGGTGCGAACGATCTTCGAGATGGGCGGAGATAATTCCAAGTTTTTGCGGATCAATGCGACTAATCAAACCGGCGTTATCGGCATTGAAGATTACGAAAAAAACGGCGATTGCGCGGCCGGCACGGGATCATTCATGGACCAGCAGGCCAGCCGATTAAAATATGACATTGAAGACGTAGGTGATATCGTACTAAAAGCCGGAAAGGCTAGTACCATCGCCGGACGCTGCTCTGTTTTTGCAAAAAGCGACATGATTCATGCTCAACAAAAAGGCGAACAACCGCCTGAAATTCTGAAGGGCTTGTGCGAAGCCGTTGTCAGAAATTTCAAGAGCAGCGTAGTTCGGGGAAGAGCGGTTGTTCCAAAGGTTATTTTCATCGGCGGTGTTTCGGCCAACAAAGGCGTCGTTCAAGCGATGAAGTCGCTGTTCGAAATTCAAGACGAAAATTTTATAACCAGCGATTGTTATGCATGGTGCGGAGCGATCGGTTCCGCGCTCTTGTCAAAAGAATCCAAAGCGTATAAGGATTATAGTTATCTGGAATCGAAACTCTTCGGCAATTTGTTCGACCAGAAATCCAAGTTTGCTTCCGCTCAGCCTCTGAACACAAAAGACGTTATTTTTCTGCGCGACCGCGTTAAGCCGTATTCTTTTGACGAAAAAACGTTACCGGTTAAGGCTTATCTCGGAATCGATATCGGATCCGTCAGCACCAATCTCGTGGTCATTGACGAAGACAATAATATCATCAAAGAGATCTATGTTTATACCCAAGCACGCCCGATCGAAATCGTTAATCAAGGCCTAAAGGATATTCACAGCGAATTGGGAGATCGGATATCTGTTGCAGGTATTGGCACGACGGGTTCCGGGCGTGAATTGATCGGCGAACTCATCGGCGCCGATACGATCAAAGACGAGATCACGGCGCACAAAACCGGCGCGATGTACATCAGCGAAAAACTAATTCAGGCGAAAGTCGATACTATTTTTGAAATCGGCGGGCAGGATTCAAAATTTATCAGCATTCAGGATAACATTGTGGTTGATTTTGCAATGAATGAAGCGTGTGCGGCCGGAACCGGTTCTTTTCTTGAGGAACAGGCAGAAAAACTTGGTATTAACATTAAAGGCGAATTTTCTAAACTGGCTTTGAGTTCACCCAGTCCGATCAAACTCGGAGAACGTTGCACGGTGTTTATGGAAAAGGATATTAATTCATTTCTCCAGATCGGAGCAAGCAAACAGGATATTGTTGCGGGATTAGCTTACTCTATCGTTCTAAATTACCTCAACCGTGTTGTACGCTCCCGAAAAATCGGGGACACGATCTATTTTCAAGGCGGCACGGCCTACAACGATTCCGTTGCCGCAGCGTTTTCTATTGTTCTGGGCAAAAAAATTATTGTTCCGCCTCACAACGGAGTAGTCGGCGCGATCGGCGCGGCTATCCTCGCTAAAGAAAAGGTGAACGCATCCAAAATGATCACCAAATTCCGAGGCTGGAGTTTGGACTCGGTTGACTATACCGTCCGTCATTTCACCTGCCGTGCCTGCTCTAATTTCTGTGATATGCAGGAAGTTAAAGTAGACTCGGAAAAAACATTCTGGGGCGACAAGTGCTCTGACAAATTCAGAAAGAAAGCCAAGGTGGACAAAAAACCGGTAATACCAAATCTTTCTGATATTCGCGAGCAAATTTTAATGGAGACCTTTGTTCCAGAACGGAACCGAGGTTGTATAAAAATCGGTATGCCGCGGAGTATGCATTTTTATGAAAAGTTTCCATTCTGGAATACTTATTTTTCGCAGATTGGATTTCAAGTTGTTTTGTCGGAACCAACAAACAAGGAGATCATTAACGCGGGAGTTGAAACAAGCGTGGCCGAACCTTGTTTCCCGATCAAAGTTGCATACGGCCACTTCAAAGATCTTTTGGACAAGAATTGCGACTACTTCTTTCAGCCCAATGTCATTGATGCGGAAACAAAATTCATGAATGTGAATTCACACCACTGCCCGTGGACGCAGACTTTGCCGTTTGTAATCCTCGGATCATCTCTGGGTGACGGCAACGAGGACAAAATACTTAGGCCGACAATTCACTTCAGGGATGGAAAAACGAAGGTTTCAAAAGAATTATTCGATTACTTAAGAAAACTGAAAATCAGCAAAGCCGTACATGAACGCGCAATAACTCTCGCTTATGAGGCACAGCATCATTTTCATCAGACACTGTACGACCTGGGACATCGGGCTTTGCAAACGCTTGAGGAATCAAATGAAATGGCCGTAATCCTCGTTGGCCGCGCTTACAATGTGAATGACCGGAGTATGAACCTGAACATTCCAAATAAACTTCGTGAATATTACGGAGTGAATGTCATTCCGATGGACATGATCGATTGCAGCCTGATCGATATTTCCGAAATCAACCCTAATATGTATTGGAATTCAGGGAGAAAAATTTTGCAGATCTCCAAGTTTATAAGAGGCAAACCGAATCTGCATCTAATCTATATTACCAATTTTAAATGCGGCCCGGATTCTTATATCAAACATTTTGTTGTCGAAGCGTCACAAAAACCTTTCCTGACGCTGCAATTAGACGGCCACGCTAACGACGCCGGGGTTGTTACACGGTGTGAGGCTTATCTCGACAGCAAATCGTTCTTCAAGGCAGATCGGCCTATTTCCTATAATTTCGAAATGGAGAAATGCGATGTTTGTTAATTGCTCGATTTATACCAACAACCGCTAAACCCGGAGATGTTATTATGACGGAAAACAATACATCCCTGAAAGGGAAGACCGTTTACATACCGCGCATGAGTTATGAAGGTGCGAGAGCGATGGCGGCAGCCTTGCAGGCCATTGGAATTGAAGCAGAACCGGTACCGCCCTCGGATCATACGACCCTGGCGCTGGGCAAAAAATTTTCGTCAGGCGATGAATGCCATCCACAGACCGTAACGCTCGGGGGCTTCTTAAAATTACTTGAAAAACCCGGGTTCAATCCGAAAAAAGCAGCTTTTCTCATGCCCATGGCCGGCGGGCCTTGCCGTTTCGGCCAGTATTCTGTTTACGTTAAAAAAATCTTGAATCAACTTGGATTTCCGGAGATATTGGTTTTTTCACCGACGGGGGAAAATAGTTACGACGGTTTTGGTAAAGAGGGAAAAGGCTTTGCACGAATTGCGTGGCGTTCCGTTGTCGCCTCGGATATTCTTCGCAAATTGCTTCTCAAAACACGGCCGTATGAACTAACGCCCGGTACCACCGATGCCGTATTCCTTCAATCGCTTGATTTAGTCTGCGACGCCCTTGCAAGAAGAACGTCCAAAGCAAAAGAACACATGGAAAATTTAATTCAAACCCTCATAATCACACGGGACCGTTTTCGTCAAATTCCATGTCGCTATGATGCAACCCGACCGCTGATCGGCGTAGTCGGAGAAATTTATTGCCGCCTCGACGATTTTGCAAACGAAGAGGTATTACGTGTGATCGAAGCTCAGGGCGGCGAAGCCTGGATGGCAGATATTTCCGAATGGATCTGGTACACGAATTTCAGGCAAATGAGCGTCATCCGGGATAAAGGAAAAAGATTTTCAAAGATGATGCTCGCGGCGAAGATCAAGAATTTTGTGCAGCATCGCGATGAACATGCAATGCTCGGCCTGTTTCGGGAAGACTTCAAAGGCTATGAAGAACCTCATCATGTAAAGCAGGTTTTGGACAAGAGTCTGCCGTATCTACCTCATTACGGGGCGCTCGGAGAAATGACCGTGAGTTCCGGCAAAGCCATGTATCTTTACGAGAAAGGTATCGATGGTATAGTAGATGTGAGTCCTTTTACGTGCATGAATGGGATCGTATGCGAAGCGATTTATCCAAAGATAAGCCGGGAACACGATAATATTCCGATGAAAGTGTTTTATTTCGACGGCACGCGATCCGATTGGGATCGAGATATCGGTATTTTTATTGAATTAGCAAGAAATTATCAGCAGAAAAAAATTAAACAACGCGTTTATCCAAATTATTTTTTGACTAAACAGGAAAAATCAGCTACTTTAGCCGAAGCCTGATCCGAATTTTAATTATCGTTTGGAGTTACAGTTCCATGATGCAATTTATGAAAATATTTTTAGCCGTCGTTTTACCGGTGACACTATTAATCGCAGGTTCACACGATGATGCCGTATCGAGAATCGAAACCTACACAACTTCCGGCGCCGAAAATACGATCGTGATAGAAGATTTCTCGACATCAACAACGGGTCAATTTCCCAAAGGCTGGGGATGGCTGGATGGAACCCGCGTGAAAAAGATCGGCGAAGCAAAGGCAGGAGAAGTTCCCTACACGGTTCTGGAAGAAGGTGGAAATAAATACCTTCACGCCGATGATACCGGACAAGCCATTACTATCGTCAGCGACAAGAAATGGAACGTGAAGAAATATCCCTGTCTCAGCTGGCGCTGGAGAGTAAAACAATTTCCAACCGGAGCAAATGAAAAAACCGGCGGTAAAAAGGACAGTCCGGCGAGCATTTATATTACATATTACGTCAATTTTTTGGGTATACCAAAAAGCGTTAAATATATCTGGAGTAACGAACTTGATCCCTGTGATATTTTCAGGAATGAAGGAACGGGCAAAGCCACTCAAATAGTTATTGAATCCGGCATGTCTAAAAAAGGCG
Organism: bacterium; assembly: GCA_008933615.1. Lineage (NCBI taxonomy): Bacteria > bacterium. The sequence goes on from WBUR01000050.1 coordinate 19,425, forward strand.
TGTGGATTACAGAGACGATCAACATTTATGATTTATATAAAAAGGCCTTTGGCGAAAAACCACCGGATGAAATTGCGGGCATTGCGATTCGAACCGATGCAGATCATACTGATAGCCGCGCCATTGCAGATTACGACGATATCGTAGCGTTATCGGATTGTGACGGAAAATGTAAGTGATCATGTTAAGAATCACAGTCCGATTAAATAAATTTAAAATGTTAAAAGACTTTACAATATTTTTTCTGTTGTGCTACGTGTTCCTCTTGGTCAGCTGCACTTCGATTCCGCTCACTTCAACAGAAGATATCCGTGAGTTTAACAAAGCTTCTAAGAAATACAAGAATGGAATTATATATTTTCGTGATTCAACATATGCAACAGCCTCAACGATTGAAATTGATGGCCGAATGATATATTGGGTTGACCGTGAAACAAAAAAATCCCAGGAAGATTTGCTACGTGAGGTTCAGTATATAAAGTATTATGACCGCAATATGGGTGCCGGGATAGGCGGTCTTCTCGGCGCAACGGGTGTTTACCTATATTTACATTCATCTTTAAAACATGAAGATAACAATATTGTATATTCCATTTTTCAAGCTCAATTCTTGTTTGCTATAACTGTTTCTCTTGCCGTTGGCGGAGCTGCCGGAGGTATTCTCGGCTATATCGTAGGCGTGCCGGTTACGTTTGAAATTATCTACACTGGCCGCTAGAACGGACGCGGATCACTATACAATCTATCAAAAATAAAAATTAGTAATCAACTACAATAGCTACTTCGTCGTAATCGTAACCCGTCCCCGCCCGATAATAGAGTGTAGCTTCTTGAAAAAATCATTATTGGGCGTTACACGGAATTTATTGACTTTATATTTTGCCGTAAGATTTTCTTCAGGAATTTCGACCAACAATTGCAGTTCACACGTGTTTTCGTTTTTGTCTTTTCCCGGCTTCTGATTCGTCTTGCATACTTCCGATAATTTATCCAAAACGCCGTTCTGCAACTGTTCCGGCGAGAGTTGGATTACAATTCTATTAGTGAACCTCTCCAGCGCGTCTTCCATCGTCATCATATTTTCCGCGATAATGTTAAGCGATTCATTACGATGAGATGCTTTACCGATTACCATCACCACATTTTCTTTTTTTATTTTGTCAGCACAGTCCTTCATCACGCTTGAAAAAACTACCGCCTCCATTGTTCCGCCGAATCCTTCCAGTTTTACGAACGCCATCGGATTCCCTTTTTTGTCAAATATCTGCCTGACATCAGCGATCATGCCTCCAACACGTATCTCTGAACCCTCCTGTACCGGCACTCCATCACCGATCCGGAAAGTGCTGAAAGCGTCCATTTCAAAACGGTATTTATCCAACGGATGGCCGGATGCATAAAATCCGAGCAGTTCTTTTTCTTTGGCGAGTTCCTCTGCATGCGTCCACCGCGGCGTGTCGGGCAGAACAAAAATACTCGAGTCCGAAAGTTTTTCCGATACCGATAAATTTCCGAAAATGTCCACTTGATCGGAATTTGCCTGCGTCTGTTTTTTTGAACCGTAGTTCAGCGCTTTCTCGATTACTCCAAATAGCTGCGCACGATGCCCCTGCATCGAACCGCATGCTCCGGACATAACGAGGCTTTCCAATACTTTTTTATTAACAAGGCGCAGATCGGTGAATTCACACAAATCAAATATTGTTTTAAATTTTCCGTGCTCTTGCCGCGCCCGAATGATCGACTCGATCGCGCTAAGGCCGACGTTTTTCACAGCGCCCAGGCCGAACCGGATCGTGTTATTCTTTACGGAAAATTCTGCAACGCTTTCATTCACATCCGGAGGTAATACGTCAATTCCAATATCACGGCAGGCATTGATCAGAACGGAGATTCGGTCAGTATTGGCCATTTCACTCGACAATACCGCCGCCATAAATTCAGCAGGATAATGCGCCTTCAAATACGCCGTTTCATAAGCAAGGATAGAATACGCAGCCGAGTGAGACTTATTAAAAGCATAATTGGAAAAAGGAATTAGAAGTTCAAAAATCTGCTCCGCCAATACCTTAGTATATCCGCGCTCCGTTGCGCCGCTGACCCATTCGGGCCTGATCTTTTCCAGTTCGTCCGGTTTTTTCTTCGACATGATTCGTCGGACAACATCAGCTCTGCCGAGTGAAAAGCCGGCTAGAATCTGAGCCACCTGCATCACCTGTTCCTGATACACGATCACGCCGTACGTGCTTTGCAGAATGGGCTCCAAATTCGGATGAAAACAGTCTATGGGTAATTTGCCGTTCTTACGCGCGATAAACGTCTCGATAAATTCCATCGGGCCGGGACGATACAGGGCATTCATTGCGATCAAATCGTCTATGCAAGTTGGCTTCAACTTCTTCATGTATTCCGTCATGCCCTGCGATTCAAACTGAAAAATACCGACCGTTTCACCGCGCCAGAAAAGTTGAAATGTTTTTTCATCATCCATCGGTATCTTATTAAGGTCAATATCGACGTTGTAGTTGTTCTTAATATGGCGCAGCGAATCATCGAGAATGCTCAGGGTCGTCAGTCCGAGAAAATCCATTTTAAGCAAGCCGATCTTCTCGACCCAATCCTTGTCAAATTGTGTGGAAATTTCGTCCTTTGCCGATTTATACACGGGCACAAATTTTTTGATCGAGTCCGGTGTGATCACTACTCCCGCCGCGTGAATACCGGGCTGGCGAACTAACCCTTCCAGCGTCTGTGAGTATTCAATCAATTGACGCATACGTTCATTGTCGTTTTTCTCCAGCGCCTTCAATTCCGGTACTTCATCAATGGCTTCTTTCAGGGTGATATCGAGTTTTCGAGGAATAAGTTTAGCGATACGGTCGGCGTCGGAAAGCGGAATCGTAAGCGCCCGGGCCACGTCGCGAATAACAGCCCTCGCCTTCATAGAACCAAACGTAATGATCTGCGCAACGTTGTCCTTTCCGTATTTATCAATCACATATTCAATTACTTTACTCCGGTTTTTATCATCAAAATCGATATCAATATCCGGCATGGATATTCGTTCCGGATTGAGGAATCGTTCGAAAAGAAGGCTGTATTTAAGCGGATCTACATCGGTAATTCCGATGGCATATGATACGAGGCTGCCGGCTGCGGAACCGCGTCCCGGGCCAACCGACACACCCATTTTTTTGGCGGAATTGATCAGATCTTCAACCACCAAAAAATAACCCGGGAAACCCATTTTTGCAATCATATCCAATTCGTACTCAAGTCGCTGCATCATTTCCGGCGTAGTCTCTTCACCCATTTTTCTTTTCATTCCCTCATGAGCGAGAAATTTCAGGTATGCATTCTCATCTTGAAAACCTTCCGGCAGGCCGAATTGAGGCAATCTGGATTTACCGAACTCCATTTTGAAATCGCATTTCTCGGCAATAGCGAGCGTGTTCTCAATCGCGGCGGGAACGTCCTTGAACAAGTTTTTCATTTCGTCGGACGATCGGAAATAGAATGTATCGCCCGGATATTTTGGCCGCGTAACATCGGTAATGGTTTTTCCGGATTGAATGCACAACAGAACATCGTAAGCGCCCGCATGAGACGCCTCCATATAGTGAATGTCGTTGGTCGCGATAACGGGAATATTCAATTCTTTCGAGATTCGCATGATACCTTCGTTAACCGTCGTGTCCACCGATAAGCCATGCCGCTGCATTTCGAGATAAAATTCGCCGTTGAATATTTCCAGATATTCCTGCGCAATGGCTTTCGCCTCTTCATACTTTCCGTGCATCAGGCGCTGCGGGATCTCTCCCTTGAGACAAGCCGACGTGCCGATCAATCCGCCGGCATGTTGCCGGATCAATGCTTTATCAATGCGGGGTTTATAATAAAATCCGTCAAGATAACCTTGCGACGCGAGAAACATCAGGTTATTATAACCTTCCTGATTTTTGGCGATCAATACAACATGGTAGATCAGCTTGCTCTTTTCAAGACGATTGGGCGCAAGATAGGCTTCCATTCCGATGATAGGCTTTATATTCGCGGATTTGGCCTTACTGTAAAATTCCGCCGCGCCGAACATGTTGCCGTAATCGGTTATGGCCAGCGCCGGCATTTTGTGATTCACAGCGGCTTCCACCAGATCATCAACTTTGCATATGCTGTCTAAGAGACTGTAATCGGTATGATTATGAAGGTGTACAAAATCGGACATGAGTGTTCTATGCGCTTAAATGATGAATCAAATTAAGCGCATAGAACACTCATGTCCGATTTTGTACACCTTCATAA
>WBUR01000051.1 GCA_008933615.1 bacterium
CCGGTATACATTCCCATGCGCGATCTGGAGTCAACGCAGCTTATGAAACGAGGCAGCCGCGTGGTGCATCGGGTTTATTTTCAATTCGATGAAAAAGTGGATATGGAAGTTCTGTCCGAACAAATTAAACCGCGGCTTCGGGCAAACCAATTAGGATTCGAGACGGTCGAATCGCGAAAAGCGAATTTAGGAAAAGTATTTGGCGATCTTTACCGGTATCTCAACCTCGTTGGGTTTGTCGCGCTTCTGCTCGGGTGCGTGGGCGTGGCGAGCGCCGTGCATGTATTTATCAATCAGAAGATTCCCACGATCGCAGTTTTGCGCTGCCTCGGAGCGCGCGCGCGGGAGACGTTCGCCATTCATTTGATACAGGTTACGGCCATCGCGTTGTTGGGCGCTCTGCTTGGCGCGTTCGCAGGATCGGCTTTACAGATCTTCCTTCCGGAACTGCTGAAAGAATTTATACCGGTGGAGGTTAATCCCCATGTATCATGGAATGCCGTTTTAAGCGGCGTTACGATCAGTTTATCGATGGCTCTGCTTTTTGCGTTATTGCCGTTAATTTCGATTCGAACGGTGTCTCCGCTTCACACGTTACGCTCAACTTTTAATGAAAATAATTTGCGCGACGGGTGGCGCGCCGTGATATTAATTTTGATCGTGGCTGTTGTGAGTATTTTTTCCGGAATGCAGATCGGACGCTGGTCGTACGGAATTGGATTTACCGTTGCTATGGCTGTCGTTTTTGGTTTGATCATCATAATCGCCAAACTGATGATGCGTCTTGTTAAGACTTCATTTCCGCGCTCGTGGAGTTATGTCTGGCGTCAGGCGTTAGCCAATCTTTATCGCCCGCATAATCAGACGGTGATGCTGATGTTATCCATCGGGCTCGGAACCTTTCTGATCGTAAGTTTGTATCTGACTCAAGACACACTTATTAAACAGATCTCCGTTGCCGACAGCGGGAAACAGCCGAATCTCGTATTTTTTGATATTCAGACCGATCAGCAGGAGGAAGCGGAACAATTGGTGCGCAGTATGGGCGCGCCGGTATTACAAAAAGTTCCGATCGTCACCATGCGCGTGGCGGGAATAAAAGGGCGAACGATGGAGGAGATTCGTAAGGATTCTAATTCAACCGTTCCTCGCTGGGTACAGGAATTTCGCTGTACTTACCGTGATACGCTGACGGATACGGAAACTATTCTTTCGGGTCAGTGGGGACGGACGGTGACGGGGCAGGATACCGTATTTATTTCCATCGAAAAAGGAATGGCCGACAATCTGGACGTGACCATCGGCGACACGATCGAGTTTGACGTGCAAGGCGTTATGATGACCACGATCGTGGGAAGTATCCGGGAAGTAAATTGGCGGCGTGTTCAGCCTAATTTTTTTGTGGTGTTCCCAACGGGCGTACTGGAATCGGCTCCGCAGTTCTGGGTTCTTGTTACGCGAGCACCTACGTCGGAAATGTCCGCATCGCTTCAGCAAACGATGGTCAAACGATTCCCCAATATTTCCGCGGTAGATCTGGCTTTGATCCTGCGAACGGTGGACGCCATTCTTGAAAAAATATCATTTGTGATCCGCTTTATGGCGCTGTTCAGTATCGGAACCGGCTTCGTTGTGCTGATCGGCGCGATATTAACAAGTCGGTTTCAGAGGATACAGGAGAGCGTACTTTTGAGAACACTGGGCGCCGTTCGCTCACAGATCGTACGCATCATGGGCGTTGAATATTTATGGCTGGGGAGTTTCGCGGCACTATCGGGGTGTGTACTTGCGCTTATAGGAACCTGGGCGCTGGCCTTTTTCGTTTTTGATTCGCCTTACGATCCTGCTCTTCTGCCTGTTGTGATGGTATTTGCAGTCATCGTCGGGTTAACCATTTTTCTGGGAATGTTCATCACAAGAGACATCAGCCGCAAACCGCCGCTGGAAGTGTTGAGGAAGGAAGTGTAATATTGGGTTTCAAGATAAAAAGAACACACAATCAATTAGCTGTTTTGATTGCGAATGTGTTTTACTCACCGGCCGTCGCTCAAATCCCAAATATCCACCATCGATTCGTACGAATAGTTAGCGGCAATCGTTTTCCCATCTTGCGAAAAGTCAAGCGATTTGTAATCGGATGATGTTGAAGATAACATAGCCACCTTTTCTCCGGAGGACGTGTCGTACAATTGGATTCCGTCGCGCTGCGAAACGGCGATCCTCGTGCAGTCGGGACTGAACGCGGTAAGCGGATGCCTGTACGGCATATCATGATACAGCGTTTTATGTTTCTTTGTTGTACGGTCAAACAGCATTACAAGCCCGCGCGCCGACCATGCGAGGTACCGGCCATTAGGGCTTATGCGGAGTGTTCCGGCAAATTCATCCGTCGGGATTGTATCTTCCTGTTCTCCCGACGTCATATTCCATACCGCAATTCGCGACTGTTTTCGTGAATACCCTGCGAACAAATGGGATGAAGAATCAAATGTCAACTGATTCCGATATTCCGCGCCGATACGCATCAGAGCCTTTTCAGCTATGACATCATAAATAGTAATATATTCATGTTCGGCATCGGTAAGCGCGGCAATGAGTTGGCCGCCTGTTGGAGCAGTAAGGCGTATCAGTTCCCCCAAACCGCCGAAGGAAGCATGGTCAAAACTTTTCATGATCGTCCAATGCTGCGTATCCCAAAGTTTTACCGAATTGTCCGTTATCATGATCAGCATTTTGCCGTCATGGGAATAGGCGATCCGTTCGATGTTTTGGTCGAGCGTGATGCGCGTGACGATCTTTCTCGAATGAATATCCCATAAAGCAAACGACCGATCACCGGCCGTTGCGAGAAAATGTCCGTCGTGGCTCAGGCACATGCCGAGATTGGGCTGCTGTAGATGAAACGAGTACGGATTGATTACTTCGACGGTCGTCCCGCCAAACCATTCGTTAACGGTGCGCGTGATCGGCGTCCAGAACCAGATAGTTAAAAAGATAATTCCGAAAATAATTCCGGCCCAGGGAGCGGGATTGGATTTAGAACGCGCAGGCTGCATGGAAAATATATTTTATAGTTTATGTTGTTCGGATTTCATGATCAGACCATTATCAGTTCTTGTGACTGACCTTCTTATCTCTCAATCGGAAAACCGGCCTTTTTCCACTCGTCAACGCCTCCGATCAGATTTGCGACATGGCGAAGGCCTTTACTGCGCAGGAGGCTGGCGGCAATACTTGAACGGTCACCGCCCTGACATTGAATGACAAGTTTTTTATCGTTTGGAATTTTATGTAAATTATCGGCCAAGTGACCGCCGTGAATATGGCAGGCTCCAGGAATGTGCCCGGCCAGATACTCTGAACTTGCGCGCACATCCAAAATATGGACGTCATTTTTTTCCATATGTGCCTTAAGCTGCTGCACGGTCATCTCCTCGAGTGTTTCCAATGTGCCTCCAGCCGATCCCCATTCATCAACGCCGTTCACATATCCGTATACATGGTCGAGTCCAATCCGAATCAAGGCTTTTTGAATTTCTCGAATGCGGGATTCCGATGCAATGAGTATAAACGGTTTCTCATAATCGAGCATCCAACCCGCCCAGGTTGAAAAGGCTGAATTGTCCTGAATATGAATGGAACCCGGGACATGTCCTTGCGCAAATACCGCTTTCTGCCGCGTGTCGATGAGCGTAGTTTTTTGATCCAAAGCTTTTTTTAGTTCCTGCCGAGAAAGTTTTTTCAAAGATGGAATATCATTTAGAATAGGTGCGCCGATCTTATTAAGATGTTTCATCATCGCGAAATATTTCGGCGGTTCGGGTTGGCCATCGAGCAGATTTGCCACAAACGCTTTTTCGTCGGAGTACGTCAGCAGTAAATTGGTCATTTTCTGATAGCCGACGGTTGAACTCGGTACTGACCCAAGAGCCTTACCGCATGCGGATCCGGCGCCATGTCCCGGCCATACTTGGATAAAATCCGGAAGCGTTTTGAATTTTTTGAGCGATTCAAACATTTGTTTGGCGCCGGCTTCCATCGTGCCTTTTATTCCTGCGGCCTTTTCAAGCAGGTCCGGTCTGCCGACGTCGCCGACGAAAACAAAATCGCCGGTGAATATCATGACCGGAACGTCTCCTGCCGGAACGTCCGTAAGAAGAAAACTGATATGCTCAGGCGTGTGGCCCGGGGAATACATGACTTCGATTTTTAAGTTACCGACTTTGAAAACTTGTCCGTTCTTGAGCCCGGTATGAGGATACTGATAAAGCCAATCCGGCCCGCCTTCATCCGATAATAATAACTGCGCGCCCGTTGCGTTCGCCAGTTCTCTCGCCCCGCTTAAGAAGTCCGCATGAATATGCGTTTCGGTAACGTGCGTGATCTTTAATTTTTCTTTTTGTGATAGTTCCAGATAGGTATCGATATCGCGTTTCGGATCGATGACCAGCGCCTCGCGCGTAGCCTGGCAGCCGATGAAATAACTCGACTGCGCCAAACCCTTCTCATAGATATGCTGAAAAAACATTTCACCTCCATTGGAATAGACGCAATGTTTAATAATTTAAACGAATTTGCAAACTAAATATTTTGAAGAATCTGTAGAAAGGAAATACGATGAGGGTTTATTATCTGGAAAATTTTTGACCGGGCCGTGTTTTCACCCAGTGAACAAATACCGTGACCCAGCCCATCCAGAGAATGACCAGCACCCAAATTCTTCCGTCACGGATGTGGTAATCAAACAGCAGTCTTTCCCACGGATGCCCCATGACGTAATGACCAAAAACAAATTCCCATGCAGCCGTCATCAACATCCATGTGAGCCCGATCGCGACGCATTGCGCGTAATTTTCCAGCGGGTAACGCCGGTAGACAAACCCTACAATGGCCGTGATGAATATTATCAGTGTGAATGTGGATATCTGATGGGCGGTCAGTTCGCCGACGTAGGATTTATAGACGAACTCACGAATCGTGCCGTTTATGAATCCGGCAACGAAGAGAAGGAGCCAGGTGAGGAGGTATACAATGAAATGTTTATTTGAAATAGAAGGTTGCATACAGTGCAGTTGCTGTGTTGAAATTTATGCCGTCCGGATTGCCAAACCTGTTTGAATATTTATCAGAAAAAGTTGCATTGATCTGGCCTTCAACTCCAACACTGAAACGCGAATCAATGAAATATTCCCCACCAAGAAAAAGACCAGCCAGGAAATCGGTAGAATTGTCTCCTTTGTTCGGTTTTAGAAAAAAACCGGCACCTCTCAAACCTAAATAGGGCGAAAATTTATCTTCAGACAGATATTGTCTAATGGCAAGCCCAAGGGAAATATCAATCGCTTGTTTTGTAGCTCCCAAAAAACCAAAACTTGGATTGATTGAAATATTCTGTGTGATCCAAATGGGTACGATAAGGTCAAATTGGAGTTCCTGAACATTAGTCGACAGACCAATCTTACCTGTTCTTTCCTGTGAAAATGCAGAAGTAAATGAAAATAAGATTCCAAATAAAACTAAAAGTAAAATATTTTTCATACGTTCTCCTCTGGTCCTATTTTATCATGGAAGCGTAATTATTTCCCTATAATTCCATCCATTCGGTAACCAACCGGTTGGGTCAACCCACGTTTCCATATCTTCTTCATGAATAATATAGACATCAAGCGATTCTATTTTTTTATTATCAAAAATAAAATAGATCTTATACAATCCGGAAGACGCATATCGGCCTGACTCATCCTTTAAATCCCATGTCAGACTACTGTTCTGTAAAGATTTAATGTTAAAAGTTCTGATTGGTCTTGAACCAACCGAAAAAATTGTTGCTCCAGAAAGAGTATTATTTAATACCGGTGACTCCCTGAAGACCCCTTTAAAAATTTCAATTTTAATAGGCTGAGGAAGATTTATTATTTTTACAGCTTTGTCAATCGGATTTGCTTCATAGAAACTTCGGCCATAGTAAGGATTAGGAACTACTCTTATTTGCTCAACTGGGGCAGGGGAGCCGTAAACTAATCCATAACCCATCGGATACTCTTCAGTTGTCACATAAATTCCGGTTATAACGGGAGCTTCATTAATGCTTGTCATTAGGTTAGGGGAATCGGAAGAGCATCCGATCCCTAAGAATGTTAAGAGAAACAACTGCACTGGCCTATTGTAAATTAACTTCATCATCGTCAGTTCCCCAGCGTCGCCACCATCACTGCTTTGATCGTGTGAACGCGGTTTTCCGCCTGATCGAAAACGATCGACGCTTCGGATTCGAACACATCGTCGGAAACTTCCATACCGTCGATGCCGAATTCCTTATAAATTTTTTCGCCAATCGTCGTTTCGCGATTATGAAACGCGGGTAAACAGTGGAGGAATTTCGCATGCGCATTGCCGGTCATGTCCATGATCTTCTGATTTACCTGGAACGGCTTAAGCAATTTGATACGTTCGGCCCATACGGATTCCGGTTCACCCATAGAAACCCACACGTCGGTGTAGAGAAAATCGCAGCCTTTGACCGCTTCCGGAATATTATCGGTGAGCATGATCTTTCCGCCGGTTTCTTTGGCGATCGCCTGCGCCTGTTTGACCAGATCTTCATTCGGCTGAAGCTGCTTCGGGCAGGCTGCGCGGAAATCCATACCCATTTTGGCCGCGCCGACAAGGAGCTCATTGCCCATATTATTTCGTGCATCCCCGAGATAACATATCTTTACATCGTGCAGCGGTTTTTCGGCAACCTCCATCATCGTGAGCAGATCGGCGAGAACCTGCGTCGGATGAAATTCATCCGTAAGTCCGTTCCACACCGGCACGCCGGAATATTGAGCGAGTTGGTCCACAAGATTTTGTCCGAATCCGCGGTAGAGTATCGCGTCGTACATGCGGCCGAGAACACGCGCCGTGTCTTTCATAGATTCTTTCTGACCGATCTGAGAGCCCGTCGATCCGATATAGGTCACGCGCGCGCCCTGATCGTGCGCGGCAACTTCCGCAGCGCAGCGGGTACGTGTGGATGCTTTTTCGAATATAAGGCAAATACTTTTTTCGCCTAGAAGGCGGCGTTCCGTTCCGTCGTATTTAGCCTTGCGAAGATCGATCGACAGTTCGAGCAAAAATTTAATATCCTTCGGTGTGAAGTCGAGTAATTTTAAAAAGTGGCGGTTTCTGAGGTTATACATAGTAAACTCCTTTCAATTTTCTGAATAATTCAAAACTTCCCGCAGATGGCGCTAATTTACGCTGATAATTTTTTCTGCGAGAATCTGCGAAATCCGCGGGAGCTATTAATCCGGTATGATGCGCGTTCCCGCGTTTTTCTCGCCGAGATGCGCCGCGTCCATGATGATCGCTTCTTTGCCGCCGTTTTCGATAAACTGCATCGCGGCGCGGATCTTCGGGCTCATGCTGCCTTCGGAGAAATGTCCTTCGGCAAGATATTTTTTACAGCCGCTTATCGTGATTTTATCCAACGTGATCTCCTGCGGCGTATTGAAATAAAGACAGACTTTCGGCACGTCGGTTAAGATGAAAAACTCGTCGGCGCGAATTTCCGTTGCCAGCATGGAGAGCGCGAGATCTTTGTCGATCACGGCGTCGATGCCTTGAAGTTTTCCGGGTTTAACGTAAAATACGGGTATGCCGCCGCCGCCCGCGGCGATGACGATCTTATCTTCACGCGCAAGGCGTTCAATCGTACGGCAGTTGTTGATTCGAACGGGTTTCGGTGAAGCGACCACTTTGCGAAATCCGCGTCCTCTAGGATCTTCAGCGAATACGGCACCGGATTCCGCCGTGATCTTTTCGGATTCTTCGCGCGTGTAATACGGCCCGATAGGTTTTGTCGGATTTTGAAATGCGGGATCGTTCTTGTCCACCAGAACTTGGGTGACGAGCGTAACGATCTCACGCTGGATGTCGAGCGCAACAAGTGCGTTCTCTAATTGCTGTTCGATCATATATCCGATAAAACCTTGCGAATACGCGACGTCAATATCGAGCGGCATATCGGGCAGATCAAAAAGTTTAAACCCGGCCAAGTTGCTCAGCATGATATTGCCCACCTGCGGCCCGTTACCATGGCCGATGACGAGATGATAATTTTTCTTGATGAGGTCAACGAGATGCAGGGACGTTTCGTACACGTTATGTTCCTGATCGTCGATCGTACCCTTCTGTTTATCGTGGATCAGCGCATTGCCGCCGAGCGCCACTACGGCGAGTTTATTCATAAATACTTTATTAACCGCGGAGGGCGCAAAGGCGCAAAGAAAAATTACTGTAAACAGAAATCAAGCGACTTCAATATCTTTGCGAACTTAGCGTCCTTTGCGGCAGTCACTATCCTTCCAGAACTTTTTTGATGCGTTCGAATGCCCAATCAATTTCTTTTTTGGTGATTACCAGCGGCGGCGCGATGCGCATCGTCAGATCGTGCGTCTCTTTGCACAAGACGCCTTCGGCTTTAAGTTTTTCGCAAAATGGCCGCGCCGGCGTTTTAAGTTCGATCCCGATCCAGAGGCCTTTGCCGCGAACGTCGTTAATGTGCGGACTTTTCAATGACTTCAATTTTTTCATGAAGTATTTACCCATCTTCTCGGAATTTTGGATCAGTTTTTCTTTGACCAAAACTTCCAGTGACGCGCGTGCGATAGCGCAGGCCAGAGGATTTCCGCCGAACGTGCTGCCGTGATCGCCGGGATTGAATACGCCGAGAACTTCTTTTTTTGCCAACACCGCCGAGACGGGATAATATCCGCCGGACAAAGCTTTACCGACAATGATCGCATCGGGCTGAACGTCCTCATACATGTAGGCAAAAAGTTTTCCCGAGCGGCCGAGTCCGGATTGAATTTCGTCCACAATGAAAAGTACGTTATTTTCTTTGCAGAATTTATTTGCTTCCGCCAGAAAACCGGCCGGAGGAACGATGATGCCCGCTTCGCCCTGAATGGGTTCCACCAAAAATGCGCAGGTATTCGGCGTGACCGCGGCTTTCAAAGCGTCGATGTCGCCGTAAGGAATGACCTTAAAGCCCGGTGTGAGCGGACCAAAGCCGTCGCGGTACTGTTCGTCCGTGGAGAAACTGATGATCGTTGTCGTGCGGCCATGGAAATTATTTGCGCATACGATGATCTCCGCTTGATTATCAGGAATTCCTTTGACTTTATAACCCCATTTACGTGCGGCCTTGACAGCGGTCTCAACGGCTTCAGCACCGGAATTCATCGGCAGCGCCATATCCATTTTAGTTAATTTATTCAAGTCGCGATAGAGGAGGGGTAACTGGTCATTACGAAATGCGCGTGATGTTAACGTAACGCGTTTCGCCTGATTATGCATGGCTTTCAAAATTTTCGGATGGCAATGGCCTTGATTCACCGCGGAATACGCCGCAAGACAATCCAGATATTTTTTCCCGTCCACGTCATACACCCAAACGCCTTTGGCCTTTTCTACTACAACGTCCAATGGGTGGTAATTATGCGCTCCGTATTTTTCTTCTAATTCTATGTATTTACTGGTTTTCATAGATCCTCCGTTAAATATTTTTAGGGTTAATGACTTTCAAAAATCGGTTGTAATGTAGAAATAATGAGCATAAAAAAAAATGACTATCGTCATGTTCTGTAAAGATAAGTAAATATAGAAATGGAGGGGTTTAGATAGAATTTTCCCGCAGATCAGTGATGAATCGTCACGGGGAAAGTATCGCGGAATTTAATTCCGCTGAACGCTCGCGTGCTCGAAATCTTCTATTCAGCGAAAATTTGCGCGATCTGCGGGAGATGATAATTATAATTTTACGGATGAGTGAAAAACACACACAGATTATTTCTTAATACACCTTCATCTTCATGCAAAAAACGCTCCCGCCGGATTTGATAAATTCCGACGTATCAACCGGTATGACTTTTTTTCCCAATGATTCCAGCGCCTTGATCGTTTTTTTTGCAGTTTTCTGAATCAGCACAGTTTTTTTATCTAACGCAAAAGCGTTGCATGCAAAATGTGGCGCGTAAGCTTCTTCTTTTTTTACGTCGATGATATGTTTGAAGAGTTTTTCAAGGATCTTGTGGCCTTCTTTTCCGACGCCGGGTTTGTACACGACACAAGTGTCTTCGTCGATGATGGACAGCGTCGTGTTAAGATGATAAAAATCCTTGTGGGTTAATTCAATTCCGATCACCGGGCAGTCAATGATCTCTGCGATCTGATACAGCGCGGCAAGATCCGTGCGATGATGTTCATGACTCCCGTATCCTGACAGAATAAGATATTTCCCCGGATACCAGAGCGCGTCGCCCGTGGATTCGAAGGAACAATGGTTGAGATAAAAAACCTCGTATCCGTTACGGCGGTACCATGTGTGAAAATAAGCCACCTCGGGTTTGCGTTTGTCCTTACGCATATTGCTCATGATCACACCGGGTTTTCCGGTCTTGCGATCCATGAAGGGAAAACTCGTATTGGCCGTAAAAACCATATCTTCCAGTCCGTCCTGTCCGCGGATCACCGACACCATGTAGCCCAGCGATTCATAATGCCAGCGGATGTCCGACCATTGCTTCAACGCGCGGTCCCGATCAACTTTGTGTAACTTTCCTTCTGTGTTGGTCATGAATTTATTGATCGATTCACTCACATTAAAATAATCGGGTGAACTCATCAGAATGCGGCTGGGTTCTTGTCTTTTGTGCAATTCGGAAATCTTGAATTTAATTTCCTCCGCGCTGAGATAAACTTGTTTCATGAGACACTCCTCGAAGTTTTTCATGGACTGTAATGACATCTTGATGTTTTCGATTCAAACACCGTTGTCATTCTGTAAGAATCTTTTTTGAATTAAAGATCGCACATTAAATAAAAAAAGATTCCTGCAAAATGAGAATGTTTTCAAACGAGCATGAAATTACACAGTATTTACAGTTTGATCTCTTTCCATTTCCCTTCTCGGAATTTCCAAATACACAGCAGGCCGAAAAGTGTGATGTAAGTTGACCAGGCGATCCAAGGTCCGTATTGATGCAGTTCCAAAACGAACGTGAGAAAATAAGTGAGCGGCAGGAAAACGCCCCAATTAACAAAGATTTCTGCTTTCATCACCCACCGTGTATTGCCCGCGCCTTCGAGCGCCGTGGAAAAAACCATGCCTGCCGCATCGGCTATCTGGACGATACCCGCAAGCCTCAGCGGAAATATCGCGCTCCGTATGACTTCCGCATCATCGGTGAATAATCGGACAACCCATTCCGGCGCAACAAAAAATACGATTCCCAACGTTCCCATAAATATCATACCGAGTTTTGCAGCTTCGTAACCCGCCCTTTCCGCTCGCTGCGGATCTTTGGCGCCGAGACTTTGCCCGATAAGCGTTGCCGCGGCAACTCCGAACCCGTACCCGGGCATAAATGAAACGGATTGGATATTGAGAACGACATTGACGATTGCAACCTGAATGACGTTCAGCCTATCAACCATCGCGTAAAATACGCCAAGTCCTCCGATCACCCAAATACCTCGAAAGGCGTTGGGTGCGCCCAACACAATCACTTCCTTTACGGTGGTTAGGTCAAAATCGAAACGAAAAACGGAAAATTCTTTGCGAAAATTTCTTCCGCTGATACCGAGAACATAAAGTACCATATAAATCAACGCGACAATAAAGGAAATGGCGGAGCCGAGCGCCGCGCCGGGAACTCCCATTTCGGGCATACCCAATTTTCCAAAAATAAAAGCGTAATTACATATCACATTGACGACCAGCATGATCAGCGCCGTAATGAGAAAAATCCGCGTCTTGCCGATACCGCTGAAAAATCCTCGCATGGCAAATAAAAGACTCGATGCCCACAAAGCGAGGCATAATATTTGAATATAACTTGAAGCGAGGTCGACAACATTTTCATGCGTTGATGTCCACGACATGAGCGTTCTTCCGCCGAAATACAGAAGCGCCATGCCGAGTAAACTCACGGAAAGCGATACGGTCATCGCATTGTCTAAGATCTTACCGCAGAGATGAAATTGCTGTTCCCCATAACGCCTTGCGATAAGCGCCTGCGCAGCTACCTCGATGGAGCGCGTAACCCAGTGGATCGCCCAGAAAATAATGGAGGCCTGCCCCGTAGCGGCCAGCGCCTCGGCGCCGAGCCGGCCAACCATGATCGTATCGGTCAGTCCGATCGCGGTGATGGAAGCCATGCCTAATACCACAGGGGAAGCTAGATGAAGGACTTCGCGAGCCAATGGGCGGTCAATCTTGAAAAACGGAACTTTATTTTCTGCTGGAATAATTTCAACCGACATAATGATTAAGATTTCACTTTCCGAATAAAAATTTGCTCCAGCGTCGGGCGAACTTTCTCGATTTTTTGAATGTCGGCAATTTTGCCGACCGCCTGTAGTAGTTGCGGGAATCCCTGAGGCTCATTCAACCGGCCCTCTAAACCGGTGTTAGTCATAATAATATTCGTTAACAATCCTGCAGCAAATAATTTTTCCTTTTCCGGCGAATTGCATGTGATTCGAACTTGCTGATCGTCCATTTCATTTCGGAGGCTTTCGATCGTGTCATAGGCAACGACTTCGCCGCGATTAACAATACAGATCCGCTCGCACATTTTTTCAATGTGATCCATTTGATGCGCCGAGAGCAGAACGGTTTTGCCCTGTTGAGCCAGTTCATTGATAATATCTCTGAAAAAGATCTGATTGACCGGATCGAGCCCGGAAAAAGGTTCGTCCAGAATGATTAACTCCGGTTCGTGCACAAGCGCAGCGATGAACTGCACTTTTTGTTGCATCCCCTTGGAAAGTTCTTCACAAGAATTATTGGAAAAATCCTTGAGTTCAAATCTCTCTAACCATAGATCGACCCGTTGTTCTGCCGTCTTTTTTGTGAGGCCTTTGAGCATGGCAAAATAAACGGCCGTTTCACGAACTTTACTTTTTTTGTAAAGGCCGCGTTCCTCCGGAAGATAGCCGATATGTTCCGTCGTATCGCCGTTGCTCAGGCTGTCTTTGAAGTAGATCTGTCCTGTGTCCGGTTTGATCATGTGAATGATCATGCGAATCGTGGTGGTTTTCCCGGCGCCATTCGGCCCAAGCAGGCCAAAGACCTCGCCCGCGCGAACCTCAAAAGAGATATCTTTCACCGCAACGAATTCATCATAACATTTTTTTAAGTGTTCTACTCGAAGCATATTACTTTTGTAGTGTGTGGCCTGTATGATTTATTCATTTTCCGCCATTTGCCGTTCATTCGCTATTTGTTCCATATATCTTTCACGAACCTTGTTAAAAAATTCCAGATTGAAGGGTTCCTTATAGTCGGCGAACGTCCAAAGAATAGTCTGGAATGTCGGTTTCTTGTAAATCAACTGCAAATCGGCGTAAATATTTTTTCCAATATACACGCGATGCGGCAAATTTTTTGTTGTCGGCATAACCAATTTAGCATTCGCAATATAACCGGGATCGATATTTACATTTCGGTGTACGCCGGACAAGAAGTTGTCCTCCAATTCATTGCCCAGTATTTTGATATCGGGCATCGTATTTACATCAACGAGTTGCTCAAACGAAAAAAATTGTTTTCTGAGCCGCTCCCCAAACTCATCTGTATAATAGGCGGTATGGTTGAAATCATAAGCAGTTGACCGCGCGTCGATTAATCCCCAATGCTTAGTCAATTGCTTGCAAATAGATTCGATTTCTGTGGATGCGTTCCACAGAACGGCGCAGATCAATTTTACTTTGGATGGAGAGACTATTTTTCCCATAGCTGCTGATAAGTTAGCTCTTAGAAATTGGAAAAGAAATATAACGAATTCAATTCGTAAAGAAATAAAAAAAGCGCCAGAACCGACGAATCGGATACTGGCGCTTTGAACAGCTTAAAAGCTTTGATTAAGCGGCTTTCATGACCCGGCCGGATTTAATGCACTGCGTGCAAACTTTGATACGCTTCAACGCACCGTTATTCATTTTCGCGCGGACTTCCTGCAGGTTAGGCAGCCAACGTCTTTTGGTCTTATTGTTGGCATGGCTGACGCTGTGCCCATACGAAGGGCTTTTTCCGCAAACTTCACAACGCTTCATAAATTCTCCTGACAATCAAAATATTGGTTTATATAGAATTATAGTATTTTTTCTGTCCCGTATATTTTCAAAGAGGCCGACATAGTAATACATAACATCCCGAAAAGCAAGAAAAATTTAAATGTTTTTCATTTTGAAATGATTTCCTGCTTATCGGCCTGCAACTTTCAATGACAATTCGCCGATCCTGCGCTTAATGCGTTTACGAATTCGGTCATACACCCGCAGCTGTCCTTTTTCGAACGACGTCAGAAGCGGCCGCAGGAAAATGCGCTGAAGGACGCGAACCGGCATATTCCCTGAGCGGACAGTACGAACCTGTTTTTCCAGAATGTACAGAAGCAGCACATCCTGCATCAAGGATTCGCTGTCTTTACGATTGGGTAGAATATACGGCAGGAATGCTTTGGTCAGGTCGTTATCAAAACATTTCTTGAGCATGCCGGCCAACCCGTATTTCGTAAAAGCTTCTTTGCGCAGCGCGCGGGAATCGATGGCTTGCTTCAAAACTTTTTCATCAAATCCTTCTTTGCGCGAAACCCACAGCGACGCGCGATAAGCGTTGAGCATATTATCCCAATGTTCGGCGGGTACTTTCCCGATCTCCCAAAATTCAAAATGATCCGGATAGGCCGTGTTGAAAATATGGTACATGTTCTTTTTATACATGCGCTCGAACACGGTCGCCAGCCCGAAACGGCTGAACGTTTCGCGCGTAATGGTTTTATCTTTGATCTTTTCCGGAATGGCAAAAGGCGAAATATTGAGCTGCCTGACCATCCAGCGAACGGCGCGAATGATGTTTCTTTTCCCTTCGTCGCCATGCCAGAAACTGTTCGGTACGCTGCCCAATTCCCACGGCATCAGTTCCGGATAGGCAAATCCAATACAGCGCGAAACGGACTTATAGTGCTGGACGAACATATACGAAAGGCCGTTCTCCACGAAAGTTTTTTTGGTAACTTTGTCGTTGCGCAGGGCAATCGGGATATCTGCTTTTGCAATGCCAAGTTTTTCTTCGATCAGCCATTGGATCGCCAAACGCCGGTTATTCTCGTCGTTCCAGAATCCGTCCTCGACATGTGCCATTTCCCACGGCATCAGGATTTTTGGATAGGCATTGCGAATAACCCTGTTCAGGGAATAATTAAAATGACGCACGACGCCGGTCAGCCCGATCTGCGACAATTCAGAACATGTTTTTTCTTTTAAGACATCAAGCGGTTTTTTCTGCAGAATAGTTTCAACCGCAAAGCACGTCAAGACGGAGCAGCGATTCAATGTATCATGACTTAAAAAATTCATCGGAAATTTATTGTAAATACCGAGGTAGACGTTTTTATAACAACCGACGATCTCATCATCACTCAAGGATTGCCTTACGTCAATTTGTTCCTGGAGAAACGGGACGCCGTCCGGATAAAGCCGGCTCATCTGGTCAATTTTTGTTTCAAGATACTCGAGCGACAGATCGATGAGTCGATAGATCTTATCGTTCCATACGAATTCCCGGTCGGTGGTTTTTTGAGCCTGAAATATTTGCTGAAGATATTCGAACCTTTCCGCAGTTAGTTTATTTTTTAAATAATCGAGAATTTCAATCTGCGACTGTGTGTCAACGGCGGCCGGTTCCTCTGCTTGTTCAAATTCCACATGGTAAGCGTCGTGCAGTTTATCAAGAGAAACGAAACGCCGTTTCCCGACGTCGGGGAACAGCTCTTTGCTGAGTCGATCCACTTCTTCCGAGATCACACGTCTGTAAATTTGTTGATCAAATTTTTCAGTTTGAATCAGTTGAACCAGGCGCTCGCACCCGAATACCGATTGCGCGAGATCGATGGATTCCGCGCTGCCAAGCATGGAGCCGTAACCCATTTTTTCGTGTTTCTGTTTGATAAGGTCCAGCGCGAGTTGGTAGCCTGAATAATAATTATGGGTGACCTCCTGCGTGGAGAGTTTCATGAGCGTCTCCGCATTTTCGATGGGCCCCGATGAGCTGTCAAGAATAATACTGGCCGTATAAGAAGACATAATTCCTCCGAAAAAAATAAACTAAATGACAATGAAAAGCCGGGAATTTGGATCAAGTCTCCTATACGTTTTTGCATAATTCTTACCGATTTTATCTTGTCTGTTATCAATTATCGCCGCAATCATGTGATGCAGGTCACATAACAGTAAAAACATTTTTATAAGCTAATACCATTTCAAAACGGATTCAAGTTGATAAAAAAATTTTGATTTGCCGGAAATTAATGAGTAATATTTACGTCGATAGAATCACAATACTCACTGTGACAGGATTAAGATGAAACTCAAATTGGCATTTTTAACACTTTTTTTCTTCGCTGCGTGCTCACCGTATGGATCGGGATCGCTTGACAACCAGAACCCCTTAATAAATATCAATACGATTCGCGCAAATCTTCAGTTGCTGTCGTCGGACGAACTCGAAGGACGTGAGGCCGGCACACGCGGAGAAAAACTCGCAGCGATGTATCTGGCATCCCAGCTTCGGCAGTACGGCGTAAAACCATTTGCCTATTCGAATAGCCGCGACGGCGTGGATAGTCTCAATTATTTTATGGAGTTTGAAGCGACCAAGATCAGCATTCTTCCCGCATCGTACATCATGATCTATGATAGTTTGTCGAAAAAAGAAACTCCCATGACGTATGGCCAGTATTTTGTTAATTTCCACGACCAATTGGTCAACTGCAATATCCAAGCGCCCGTGGTCTTTGCCGGTTTCGGCATTACCGCGCCGGAATACAATTATGATGACTATGCTGAACTGAACGTCAAAGGAAAGATTGTAATTGCACTGGACGGGGAACCGCAGACGGATGATGAAAACTATTTCGATGGTGAAATTCAGAGTACATATTCCAGCGCGCAGTTCTATAAAAGACATCGCGCAAAAGAGCTAGGTGCGAAAGCGTTTATCGTTCTGGCCTACGACGGGCTTCGGTCTAAATGGGACGACTATATTGATTACTTTCGTACAAGTAAAATGGTATTCAACGGCGAGTATTTCAACGCAGACGATCCGGAACGGTTGCCTTTTTTTTATGCAAACAATAAATTTTTCGAGAACTTACTTACCGGCAGTGAACATTCCTATGACTCGATACGCTCATTAGTCAGTGAGAAAAAAGATCCGCCGCGATTTGATATTAAATATGTGAACTTTAAACTTCGGATGGATACCAAAGCTACATCAACAAAAGCTATGAACGTGGTCGGTATCATCGAAGGACGCGACGATAAACTGAAAAACGAATTTGTAGCGATTGGCGCGCATTTTGATCATTTGGGAACGAACGACAGCGGCGTGGTATTCAACGGCGCGGATGACGACGGCTCGGGGACAGTTGCGGTGCTTGAGGTGGCACGCGCGTTTTCTCGTTCACATGACAACAAGCGGTCGATCCTCATTGTCTTTCACGGCGCGGAGGAAAAAGGCCTGCTCGGATCGGAATATCTCACCAGCGAGAGCACGGCAAAGCCTTTTCAATTATCGCAGATCGTTTCACAGATCAATATTGATATGGTTGGCAGGGAATCGGCGGATAGCATTTATGTTATCGGTTCAGGGCGTTTGAGTTCCGAACTCAAAACTCTGAATGAAAATATTAACAGAAAACTCAAACTCTTCACATTTGATTACACTTTCGACGCCGATGACGACCCGAACCGTTATTATTACCGCAGCGATCATTATAATTATGCCAGGTTCGGCATTCCGGTTGTTTTTTTCTTCGACGGCATGACCACCGATTATCACAAATCGACGGACGACATCGAAAAGATCAATTTCCCCAAGATCGAAAAAACCGCTACGCTCGTTTATAATCTCGCCCAAAAGATCGCCAATCAGAAGAAAAGGCTTAAGGTGGATGGGAAGTGAGCGTCCCTCGCAGCATTATCCCCAAATTCTTTGCTTTTGATTTGAATCAGCAGTACATTAACGCATGTTTTGTATGTTTTTTTGGAGGATCAAACCATGAGGATCTTAACCCAATTATCATCTTACCGCGCAGACTGGCTTGACGTCGGTCTGACCAAGATCGCTGTTTTTTTCGCCACACTTTTCCTTGCAAAAGTATGGGGACCTATTCTTGGCCTGGAGTGGTACTGGTATCTAATCTTAGGGATTATCGCGTCTATTAAACCTTTCATGACCGCGATCAGGTGGTTTGTGCAAGCGGGAAAGGTTTGATAACTTTTTATCCGGAACGAACGCAGGATCATATCGTTTAATTCGTAACAACGTACGTCGTAACAACGTACGGTTTTTCCTCCAAGCTCTGCCGGGAGGATCGGGAAATGAAAATTATCCATCTGCACCCTCTCTTCTTAATACTCTTCATTGTCAGTTGTGAAGATCATCCTGACGAACAACATCTTTGGAATTCCACTACGCCTTATGAACAAGGCATTGATCCGCAGATTCTGGACTCCGCTTTTATTGTTGCTGAGAATACGGGATTCATCGACGGCCTCGTTGTGATCCGAAACGGCTTTCTGGTTGCTGAGGACTATTACAACGGTTACCGAAGGTCCAAACCGCACATTATTGCGTCCGTGTCAAAAAGCGTTCTCTCGGTCATTGCAGGGATCGCTTTATATCGCGGTGATATCGATAGCCTTGGAAAAAAAATTTTAGAATATTTTCCCGAATATATTTATTCGGGAATTGATACGAGGAAATATCAAATTACGATCAGACATCTCCTGACGATGCGAATGGGCATCCGCGACGAATCGGAGGACAATTATGGCGTTTATTGGGGGCTATATAGTTCACCCAATTGGATAAAAGCAACTATCGAATCTCCTCTGGTTTTTAATCCCGGTGAAAAAATGAGATATAATACTTTTCAAACGCATCTTCTTTCAGGTATCATCACCAAGGCAACACAAAAGAGTACATTGAAATACGGCAAGGAATTTCTCTTCGATCCGATGGGCATCGACGTGGACGAATGGAAACAGGATCCACAGGGGATCTACTTCGGCGGCAATGAAATGTATTTCACCCCGCAGGAAGTCGCCCTCTTCGGGTATCTCTACCTGAACCACGGATTTCTTAACGGCCGTCAGATCGTTCCATCGGCTTGGGTGGATTCCTCGCTTTCTCCCAGCACCAACAACACCCATCCTAACGCATGGGGCGCATTTAAGAATTATAACTATGCGCATTTATGGTGGCTGGGACAGATCAATGGAAAAGATATGTTCATGGGCTATGGATACGGAGGGCAATTTCTCGTTGTTTTTCCGGAATTGGATCTTATCGTCGTCTCAACTGCGAATTATTTCGTCGATCCGGAAATTTCTACCATCCAGGAATGGGCCATTTTTGACATTATTTCAAAATATATTCTGCCTTCAATAACGGATGGCTGAATTGGCTGTTTTACTAATCCAATAAATATTTTAAAAACCTCATATTTCTCTTGACTTTCCCTATCTCATCCGTTATATTTGCGACTCCTAAAACGATACTCAACCTGCTGGTTTTACTGAACCGAGCAGGCAATGATAAAAAAACCACCGGTTTTTAAGTCACGACAGAGTTTCACGAAAAAAGACATTAGTTAGTTAACCTGTAATAATTATAGGAATTTAGAATGCCTACGATCCAACAGCTTATTCGCAAAGGCCGAACTTCCAAAACTTGGAAAACGAAATCACCGGCTTTGCAATCCTGTCCTCAGCGTCGCGGCGTTTGCACCAGAGTGTATACGACCACACCTAAGAAACCGAATTCAGCGCTTCGTAAAGTTGCCAAAGTTCGTTTATCGAATAGCATCGAAGTGATCGCTTACATTCCGGGAGAAGGACATAATCTTCAGGAGCACTCAATCGTACTGATCCGCGGCGGCCGTGTGAAGGATCTTCCGGGCGTGCGATACCATATCGTTCGCGGCGTGCTTGATACGCAAGGCGTTCAGGATCGTAAACAAAGCCGTTCGAAATACGGAACAAAAAAACAAAAAGCGGCCGCTAAGTAATTAAGTAAACAATTTTAGAGGAACTATGTCGAGAAGAAAAAGAAGCCCCAAACGCAGAATACCTGTTGATCCGAAATTCGGAAGCATGTTGGTCTCAAAGTTGATCAACTGCATCATGTACGAAGGAAAAAAGGGCGTTGCCGAAGGTATTTTATATGATGCGCTCGGTATCGTTGAAAAGAAATCAGGTAAGAACGGTTTAGAAATATTGGAAAAAGCTATGAAGAATATAGCTCCTCTTCTGGAAGTCCGTTCCCGTCGCGTCGGCGGCGCTAATTATCAGGTGCCGGTGGAAGTTCGCGCAGAACGCCGTCAGACGCTGGCCATTCGATGGCTGATCACGTATTCGAGAGAACGCTCCGGCCGCAGTATGGCAAGCAAGATAGCCGAAGAAATACTAGCCGCATCGAACAATGAAGGTTCGGCAGTGAGAAAACGTGAAGACGTTCATAAAATGGCAGAAGCCAATAAAGCGTTCGCTCACTTTAGATGGTAGATTTCCAAATGTCACCCTTCGACAGGCTCAGGATGACAGAATAGGAAGCATCACAAGATAACAAAATAGAAATAGTATAGGATTGATATAAATGCCCAGACAGTACACATTAGATAAGACCAGAAACATCGGAATCATGGCGCACATCGACGCCGGTAAGACGACGACGACCGAGCGCATATTATATTATACGGGTATTCTGCATCGTATCGGCGAAGTGCATGACGGCGCGGCCACAATGGACTGGATGGAGCAGGAAAAAGAACGCGGCATTACGATCACGTCGGCGGCTACAACTTGTTTCTGGAAGAATCATCGCATCAATATTATAGACACGCCCGGCCACGTTGATTTTACCGTTGAAGTCGAACGCTCCTTGCGCGTACTGGACGGCGCGGTGGCATTATTCTGCGCAGTAGGCGGAGTCGAGCCTCAATCGGAAACGGTTTGGAGACAAGCCGATAAATACGGCGTTCCCAGGATCGCTTTTGTGAATAAGATGGACCGCATCGGCGCGGATTTCTTTAATGTGGTTAATATGATGAAAGACCGTCTCGGCGCGCACGCAGTTCCGGTCACTTTCCCTATGGGTGAAGGCGACATGTTCAACGGCGTGATCGATCTGGTCGAGATGAAGGCGATCATTTTTGACGAAGCGTCGCAGGGCATGAAGTGGGATGAGACGGAGATCCCTAAAGATCTGATGGACAAAGCGCTTCATGCGCGCCAATTCATGATCGAACAAATCGCCGATTACGATGAAGCGCTGATGGAAAAATATTTGAATGGCGGAGAGATCACCAAGCAGGAGATCATGAAAGCCATTCATCAAGGTACGTTAAAGTGCGCGATCACGCCGGTTTTGTGCGGTTCGTCGTTCAAGAACAAAGGCGTGCAGCGTTTACTGGACGCGGTCATTGCATTCTTACCGAATCCGCTTGAAACGGGCGCGCTCAAAGGGCTTGACCCGGACGATCATTCCGTGCAGCTCGAGCGTCAAATTGACGATAAAGAAAAATTTTGCGCCTTGGCATTTAAGATCATGACCGACCCCTTCGTCGGCAAGCTTACATTTATTCGTGTTTATTCCGGCATGCTCAAAGCCGGTTCGTATGTACTGAACGTAGCGACAGGCAAGAAAGAACGCGTCGGCCGCGTACTGCAAATGCATGCTAATCACCGTGAAGATATTGATGCGTGCTATTCAGGCGATATTTGCGCCGCAGTCGGATTGAAATTCACCAAAACCGGCGACACACTCAGCGCCGAAGATTCGCCGATCTTATTGGAAAAAATGATTTTCCCGGATCCGGTTATTGAAGTGGCTATCGAGCCGAAAACCAAAGCTGACCAGGAAAAACTCAGCGAAGCGCTTAGCAAACTTTCCGAAGAAGATCCGACCTTCCGTGTGGCGACCAATGAAGAAACGGGCCAGACGATCATTAAAGGTATGGGCGAACTTCATCTTGAAATTATTGTAGACCGTATGTTCCGTGAATTCAAGGTGGAAGCGAATGTAGGTAAACCGCAGGTAGCTTACAAAGAAGGTATCACGAAGAAAGTTGAAGTTGAAGGCAAATTTGTTCGTCAGTCCGGCGGACGCGGCCAATACGGTCACGTATGGATAGAAGTTGAACCCAACGAACGAGGCAAGGGTTTTGAATTTGTCAACGCAATTGTCGGCGGTTCGATTCCCAGAGAATATATCAAGCCGGTCGAAGAAGGTATAAAAGAAGCGATGAAAAACGGCGTTCTCGCCGGTTATCCGCTTGAAGATATCAAAGTTAAATTATTTGACGGTTCCTATCACGATGTGGATTCCAGCGAAATGGCGTTCAAGATTGCAGGTTCGATGGCCATTCAGGCCGGAGTGAAAAAAGCCGGTGGCATTATTCTTGAACCGATCATGGCGGTTGAAGTCATCGTGCCGGAAGATTATCTCGGCGCCGTGATGGGCGACTTGAATTCCAGACGCGGTCAGATCATGGGTATGTCTCAACGTAAGGACGCTCACGTCGTAATGGCGCATGTGCCTCTGGCTGAAATGTTCGGTTATTCGACGACGTTGCGTTCCGCGACGCAAGGCCGCGCGATATACTCGATGCAATTTGATCATTATAATCCGGTTCCGAAATCGGTTGAAGAACAGTTATTAGAAAAAGTAAAAGCATAAAAAACCATAGCTAAAAAAGACACTAGAGCATCATAGTTTTAGTGGCAAGTTATCAGGAGATAAGACAATGGCAAAGGAAAAATTTAACAGGTCGAAACCGCACGTCAACATCGGTACGATTGGTCACGTGGATCACGGCAAGACGACATTGACGTCGGCGATCACGATGGTACAGGCACAACGCGGCATGTCGA
>WBUR01000052.1 GCA_008933615.1 bacterium
TTGACTCTTTACATACCAGCGAAGTCGAAGACTGATTTTACTAAACTTGGTCATGGTTCGACAAGCCTGTCCTGAGCCCTGCCGAAGGGCTCACCATGACGTATGTGAGTAAACCCGATAAGCACATAAAAAAAAGCCCCATACGCCTCAGGCGTACGGGGCTTCTCATGGGGTAGGTAGTTACTCAATTACCCGTCACATAAGGATATTGTTTGATCTCGGCAGAAACCCATTTAGTTCCCGGCATCGCGTCGTAATTCATCCCGTTGACACCCCAAAGAAGAGATTTCCCGTCATAACCTAAAGCCCTCAGGTAAGCGGTAATAAATCCGCTCGTTTGTCCGCTGTAGCAATATACGACAACCGGTTTATCCAAAGGCAGTGTGCGTAAAAAGGTGCTATCCTTCAGGTCAACTTTCGGTTCATATTGCATAGCTCCGTCAATGTGTCCCATATTGTAATGTGCGACAGACCAATAGTTTACGATGTAATAACCTGTAAGATTTGTATATACAGTTGCATTTGTAATTGATGCCGGCGTCCACCCTTCGGTCAATAGGGTTTGAACACGGGCCTCAAGGATATCCTCAGGATCCGACATACCGGTTGTAAGAACCGGTAGATCATTAACGGCGCCTTTGGCCGTTGCGGTGGTCACAAATGCTGTGGCGCGTGAATTACTTGTATTGGCCAGCCACTTGCCGGCGGCAAATACGGAATCCCAGGAACACATGCCCCATTTGAGCGAATATACATTGTCATATTTCAACAGACGCATGAGTCCTGCCGCGTAAGCTGCCGACTGTCCCGAATAGCACGCAATGACGATTCTGGAATATGTGGACGGAGCCGGATTCATATTCTTCATGTGAGTAAGCAAATCCGGTATGAGTACGTTATGTGCGCCTTCGATGTGTCCAAGATTTCTGAAGGTTGCCGTATCGCGAACGTCGATGATATACTGTGTTGTTGGTGCGGCCAGTTGGGTCGTCCGAACGTCCGCAGCGGAAACGATCGCCGGACAATACGCGCTGTTGATATAATTCCCGCCGTCCGATTCGAGATATTTCAACAGAACTTCTGATTCATTAACCGATGCTTTGTCTTTATCATCGCTGCAGCCATTATAAACCATAAGCCACGGCAGGGCGAAGAGCAGGCAAACGAGTCTCATTTTTTTCATTTTACTTCTCCTTTAGATTAGTGGGTACGTTCTTGGATAAACCCCAGCCCGAAGGCAGATGCCCATCCACTATGATGTTTTGGTTAGCGTCAATTTCCCATGTTTGGGTGAGATCAGAATTGAATAAATAAAGTTCTTTATTGCGAAATACGCCATCTTCGTTGATGATATGGCAATTATCATAACAGGATTTTCCATCTGCAACCTGTGTGCGGGTTGTCCAGCGCTTGATATTATGGGGCGTGGTGTATTTAAAAGTTGGGCGAACATTGAAATCCGCCAGCGTTGCCGTTCCGTAAAGCGACCAACTGTCCGGCGCCATGAGCGAGCGGCGTACGGTGGCCAACGGATAGGGCTTCGTATCGGGAATCGGATTACGCGCGATCTTGAATCCTTGATATGCCGCTATGCGGGCGCCTTCGCCGCCGATATGACAGCTTCCGCAATTATTGTAATCCTGCGAATGGCAGGTTTGACAATTGAAAGAATTTATGTGCATCGAGTGATACGTGTTCGATGACTGAATATTGGTGTGGCAATCGACGCAGTCGGGCTTTAATGCCATTTTGTAACGCTGGTCATACACCACGCCGTCGCCGTGAATTTCATTCTTGGAATGGCAGCTGATGCAAGTAAATCCTTCGGCGGAAAGATGAACATCCGGAATGGTTCCGCTGGCGATGCCGTAGTATGCATGGCCGATCCGGCTGGTATGGCATGCCGTACAATTATCCTGCATACTCGGCTTATTGGCAAATTGATGTCCTTTATAGAGACCGCCGCCGCCGGCTTTCGGGCGATTCACATGACAGTCGCCGCAGGTTGCGTGGCATTTTGCGCAGTTTTTCTCATATCCCGCTTTCATCTGCTCAGAGATTTGATCGTATACCGTCACACCGGAACGAAGTGTTACCATACTTTTTTGTCCCCATCCGTTGGCATGCAAACTGTTGGACGTACGGCTGACGATGTCGGCATGGCAGGTTCCGCATTTTTCACTTGCTGCCATCGAAGGGTGACGGATAAAATCGCCGGAGTGCGCCAGTGTTTTGTCGCCGGTGTCGTCTGTTCCGTTGTGACAAACAGTACATTCAAGTCCGCCGTGGGTTGAATTCGAAAACGCTTCAAAACCCGCTCCGCCCATATACACGCGGTCATAAGGTTCGATATGCGGCGCATCGCCGCCGCATCCGCCGCCGTCAACGGCCGTGTCGGGAGATGCAATTTCCTTTAGCTTATCATAATTGGTATGACACCCGACGCAGGAATTAGCCGAACCGGTCGGGCCGGATTTTTTGTCGTCGGAACATCCGGTCCATAGAGTGAAAAAATTCACAAATAAGATTATAAAAAAAAGATTACGTGTTGTCATTGATGCCTCCCGTCGGTTTGCTTTGAAATTCATCGTTAGTTCGTCTCGTCCATCCATTTATTCAGTGCGGTCAATAGTTGGGACATTCCGCGAATCAAATTTTTATGTTGAGCCTGTTCTATATTTTCTAAAATTTCCTGATGGATGCGCGTGTAGTCGATATTCAGGTTTTCTACGACCTGAACGCCTTTTTTGGATAAGTAGACCTGCATGTTTCGCCGATCCTCTGCGTCGATTTTCCTGGTCATATATCCTTTTTTAACCAGACCGTCCAAAACGCGGGACAAACGGCTTGGGCTGAGATTCATGCGCTCGGCAATTTTTTTGTTGCTGGACTTTTCGGTAAGACCGAATAAGCGCAAACAGCGGAACTCTGCCGGAGAAAGCCCGTGTTTTGCTGCGAGACGCGCTTCCTTTTCATGGCACCCTTCGAGCAAATTGAATGTCAGTTCGGCTAGCTGTACCGCGTCGTCATGAAGTTCTTGTTTTTTCATAATGGAACCTAAATGGTTGCGCATAGTAATAGTTGTTACTAAAAATAGTTGCTACAACAATTAGTTGCTAATAGCAAATATAAAGTACAGATGAGCGTTTGTCAAGAGGGGAATTGTAAAAAACGCAAAAACATGATAAAAATCATGTTTGAGGCGTTGGGTATTTTGCTTATTTCATTCAACTCAAAAAAAAGGCGCCGTTAGAGGCGCCTTTTTAAAGTGAAGTGAGTTTAATTATCTTGTTGCCGGGAATCGGTCTGTTGTCTTATGAGCTTTTGCTTCACCCCCGCCGCCGAGAGGAACGTCCGGGACGATGTTATCCGATGGACGATCGCTGGTTTGGCCCCAGGCAGCAAATAACAGCGTATTCTCCCAAAGCCTGAAAAATTCGATTCGTGGTATATAACCATAATCAAATTCAGTCGGGAAAGCGTTAATAGCTAAGATTCGCCCATTAGGTTTATTATACGCGGCAAACCAGTTACCGTTATTATAACTGGCGATAAGCGTGGCTCCGGGGCGAACCGAGTACCCTGTCGGATGGTATTCCGTGATCAAAGTGTCTATACCATTCCGCAGGGGGTGGTTCGAGTTAAAAATCAACGTATCATAGGTACCATTATTCTCATTCAAAGTACCGATCACCGGATCAATAGATTCCATACGTCCCCAATAGCCGTTGCCTCTATAGTAGTAGTAAAATGTCGCCAGTACCACGTTACCGCCGTCCAATACGTAATCGTGGAGCGCGTTGGCGACGTTGCTGTCGTTCTCTGATGAACTATTGGCGAACAATAAAACCACGTCAAAATCGTTCAATTGACCCTGCGTTGGAGTTGAGTCTGCCACATCCCATGGAGTAAATTCCAATCCCTCCATATTAAGCGGGAAAACTTCAACAGCGCGTTCGAATTCATAATGCGGGCTCATGACAAGTACTTTGGTGACATCCGGAATACTGCTATCGCTGGGACTGCATCCGTTTACTGTATAAACAACCGCGACGAGGATCGCCTTCACCGTATTAAACACACTTTTCCTCATACTCGCTTCTCTCCTTTGTGAAATGTCAAAAAAAAATGAATTAGTTGGATAAATTCACAATAGCCCTAATCTGTGAATAAGTCAACAGGTGATTTACAAGCAGTAGATTATGATCTGATCCGTTTGTTTTGATGTTTTAAGGCTTCACGTTTTGCCAAGCGGGATAGACGGCCGGAATGTTTTTTTACAAATTGGGTGACCCGCTTCGAATTTGTATAGGCATATTGCCTCAGAATCCATCCGATAGCTTTTTGAATAAAAAACTCCCGCTCATCCATCATGGAAAGAATAGTTTCTTCGAGCAGATGCCTGTTCGTCTTTTTCTTGTGCCGCAGATGCGCCAACAAGGCCGTGCGGCGGAGCCATTTATTTTTCGAACGAGTCCATTTTTTAAGAATGGATTCATGTTTTCGATTCTGTAATACAAGATCCCCAACCAAATGCGACGCAACCGTATCTACCGTATCCCAATTGTCGGCAGATTTGAGCATCCATTCATACAGCCGCATGGCCCGATCGCTACGAAAAGTTTTGTAATACATGGCTATATCCACCGCGAGATAAAGTTCCTCTCTGAATTTTCCCCGCCACAGTTCTTTGATAACTGTTTCATATTCATCATACGTTGCGATGGTAAATTTTTTTTGCGCGGAATGAAAGATATTTCTGCGTGCCGGCATTGGAATGCCGTAAAAGGGCTGGACATTTTTCATGTAGGCCCGCATCGGCCGTGCTTTTTTGGGGTCTGCGGCCTTTCGCAATTCGCGCCGCAGGTATGCGATCATCGGATGCATGTTATTTTTTACTTTTTCGTGGCGTTTCCACAAAAGATTTCATTTTATCAGCGAAAAGGAATTTCCATCCGTCCTGCGTTGCGCTTTGCGTCTGATCGGTGACGGATCC
Organism: bacterium; assembly: GCA_008933615.1. Lineage (NCBI taxonomy): Bacteria > bacterium. The sequence continues at coordinate 4,997 of WBUR01000052.1, forward strand.
GATAATGGAGTCTGAGATTTTCAGAGTGGTGATGTTTTTGCCTGCACTTTCCAGGCTTAATCGAAACAAAGTGAGAGCCGGGCCTGCAAAAGGAGGCGCCAGATAACCTGCGATATTGATGAAATGCAGAGGTTCCATAGCGATCACCGTTCCCCAAATCACGCCGCCCCTGGCTCCTGCAGTTTCAAACATTCGTCCGCCCAGTTTTGCTTCGAGCACGAATTTTTTTGATTGCGGCATGGCAAAAAATTCTTTCGGCCACCAGCGGTGGATATCTTTCGTCAGCGCATCCCATACCTTTTTCTGCGGTGCGTTAAAGATCACTTCAAGTTCGCTCTGAACAACGCCCGCGTCTTTCTTTTCGTTGACTGAATTTGCCATGATCGTCTTTCTCCGTCTATTGAATATATAACCCGCGAATTTCGCAGATCGACGCAGAAAAGTCAGCGTAAATCAGCGTAATCTGCGGGACGGGTTCGGTATTCCGAAACAAAAAAACAAAGCTCCGAAAACGAATGTTCCCGGAGCTCTAAAAAATTCAGACTTCTGATTATTCTTTCACGATCAATCCGGTTAATAATCCGGCAACGCCCATTTCTACTATGGTTCCGAGAAACCAACTCAATGCGATGTTATAAGGAAGCGGCTGCACTGCATACGTACCGTATCCCATACCGATGCCGTAGCTTACGCCTAGGATCAGCCCATACTGAAGCCCGATCATCATACTCTTAGGCGAAACGAATTTGACATAGACCCAAACAAAAACAAAAGCCGATACCGCTCCCACAAAGTACATCAATCCCATTTTCATCTCTGCCTCGGGCCGCCATAACGAGGCTGAGGCCTCGTAAGCCTTGGCTAGGAGCATCCCGTGAATAACAATGTCAAGAACCGACCATGCGACAAAAACAGCAACAAAGGCAAGTAATAGTTTCTTAGTCATGACACACCTCCTGTAAACGGGTTAAAGGATCAGTGAATTAAAAGAGAAACGTTACGTCATTGAATTTTCTATTTCGCGCTGAGTAATGCTCCGATGAGAATAATTATACACGGCCAAACCATTTTTTATCACGATGATCTGCGGCGACGCGTGCGGAATGTGAAAGTGCTCCGCTATGCGATTGGAAAAGTTCCGATGCTCGATCACTTTTACCATGTACACCGAAACCTCCGGATGGGATTCCATAAAAGACCGTACCTCACGGTACGCGTCCGCAGATAGGGAACAAGACGTACTGTGTTTAAAAAGAATAACATTTTGGGAATCAATCAAAGCCTGAAAATGCGCTTCGTTGGAAATGTCCGTTATCATGATCCGGTGTTCCGACGGTTAGATATGAGATTGTTCCAAGGTACAAAAAAGCAAATGATACGGAACTGCTTTAAAGATAAGTGGTGAAGGGCTAATAGTCAATTTCAAATTAAACGAATATAAAGAAACAATTTATCTATAAAAAAATAGACACAAAAAGTTAAATCGGTTACGGGTGCGAAGATCTGTTCTACCGCCGAACAGCGCGTGTCAAAAAAGTTTCCCGCATACTATGATCATTTACAAATAGTCCTCGCAAGGCGGAGGTGGTCGTAGCGGAATGTTGTTTTTCCACGCCGCGCATCATCATGCACATATGTGAAGCTTCTATCAGAACGGCAACTCCGGCGGGCTTCAATGTTTCTTCCATCAGATCCGCGATCTGTTTAGTCAGGCGCTCCTGCACCTGCAGGCGCCGCGCGAACGCGTCGACCATGCGCGGCAGTTTACTCAAACCTACGATCATTCCGTTCGGAATGTACGCAATATGCGCTTTGCCAAAGAAGGGAAGCAGATGATGTTCGCATAATGAATAAAATTCAATATCGTGCACCATGACCATATCGTTGTAATCTTCGTCAAATACTGCCGACCGGAGAATCTGCGCGGGATCGATGTCGTAACCGGAAGTCAAGCTTTTCCATGCTTTGGCCGCCCGTTCTGGAGTTTTTAGGAGTCCGTCGCGATCCGTATCTTCACCGGTTGCGGCGATCAACTGCCGGTAGTTATTTTTGAGGATTTCAATTTCAATTGATTCCGGCACGTAGTCGTCCATGGCTTCAGATGCCAAATCGCTGAGCATATGTTTCGATGCTAAAGAAACGGACATAGTATTCTCCTGGATGTGAACGGGGTTATCAAAAAATTACGTGCTTATCGGGTTGGCTCACAATGGAAGAGAACCCTTCTGTCTGAACGAAGTCGAAGACTGATTTTACTAAACTTGGTCATGGTTCGACAAGCCTGTCCTGAGCCCTGCCGAAGGGCTCACCATGACGTAGGTGAGTAAACCCGATAAGCACAAAAAATTATAACACGATCCGCGCTCAAATATTCCTCATTTGTAATTACCTCAATGTAATCCGTGAAGCATCCCGCATCAAGGCAATACAGAAGATCAACGAAATTATGATAAAACACGTAGGAGAACGCTTTGGCAAGCGGACAAAATCGAAGAGCAAGCAATTTGAGTTTAGCTGTGCGGACGACTCACATCAAAATGTTTTTTTGCAAGCACGTTTCCGTTAACGATAATCGCCAACGTATGCCTGCCTGCAAAATGTTTGCGAACGGTCAGATCGCGGAATGAGTGAGATTTAGTGAAAGGCTGCATTTTATTTTTTTCGAGAGTGTTTTCCGCGATCTTAAATATCTTTTTTGAATTATTTCCGCGCGACGTGACGAAATCAATGGAGTATTCAATGCGCAGTTTTTGGGCAATGGGAGTGCGTATGGAAAAAGAAAAGCTCAATTTATCGCCGATCTTCACCGCAGATTGGGATAACTTAAAACGTAGAACCTGAACGCCTGTGGCTTTTTTAAATCCGAAATGTTCAAGAACCTGAGTGTGCCCGCGCTTGAGCAGCGTTCTGCAGCCGTGTTTGATCACCCAATCGGTCTCTTTGCTTTGTCCTTTCCATTGTTTAGCCATTCTAAGCACGAGTTCGGGATGATCTTTGGCAATATCGTTAAGATTATTCGCTACGCTGCGGCGAACAAATTCCGACGGATCGTTTTTTAGCGCTTCCAATATCGGAAGAATCGGGGATGGGTTTTTTTTGAATTCAGGCAGGCCCATAGCCCACGGCAGGCGGGGACGGCACCCTTCACTCGCGAGGCGGCGCACATGTTCATGCGGATGATGCGCCCAGATCAGCATTTGTTTCATCATCAAATCGGGGTACTTAATGATATAGGGACGAACGGCAAATTCCGAACTGCAGCCGATCGTGAAAAATTCCAGGGCAGGAATGGACAAGGCGTAATGATCTATTCCGTACAGTTCAACAAAATCTGCAAAACACATATTTGCAAAACCGATATACTTGAGCCCCGTCATCCGGGGATACGTTTTCATCAGAATGGCTAAGGCCGAGGAATAATCTTCCGGAAGAGTTCTTTTTAGGCATTCGCTTATGTGCCGCATGCGCTGTTTGAGTTCGCGTGTCGTCCATTCTTTGTCGAAAACCAATTTATGGAACTGCTTTGTAGGGAAAGCCGAATATTGTTTGGAAACTTCTTCCAATAAAAGCCGGATGTATTCTTTACTGTATAAATGTTTTAGCGCTTCAGCCATGGTCGGTTGTCCTTATTTCTTATCAAGTATAAGGAATTTATCCAGTCGCCCTTTTTGCCTAAGATGGTGGCGGAAGTGCATCTCGATCATGACGAACCATTCATGCGCATTCAAGTAACCGAATGCAGGATGCTCCGTTTTCATAGATTCAGAAGCGGCTCCGATCTTGGCGGCCGTTTCGCGCATCGTTTCAATAAGCTGAGTTAATCCTGATCGCATTTCTGCAATTCCTGCAGGTTGCTTTGGCGTGTAGGTTTCTGAGGGAGGAACTTTTATTTTTGCGGCCGGAAAACTTCCGGATAAAAAAACGAATTTTCCTGGAAATTTCTTTCCGCCTTTCATCTCTTTTCCTTTTCCATCCAGGCATAATCCTATATGTTGCAGATGAAATCTGTTTGTTCCGGCGATCAGGTGATTATACACTTGTCCGATGGACCATGAATCAGCGTCAGGTTTTTTTGTAAATTGTTCTTCCGAATACGAATCCAGCGATAGTAGCCATTCGTTAGCAACGGATTCAAATCGTGTTACTATTTTTTGTAGGTTCATGTTCTCCTTTTCTTGATATGAAATTAAGATACTGCAGCGATGCCGTCTTGGCCGTTACTCAAAAGAAACTAACTTCCTCTTTCAGGCGCGCTTTGACGTCTTTGGGTAATTTCGTCCAGTGCACATCCATTAGAAGGGCTTCCATGGCATACAGAAAATTTAATGTCACGTTTGGAAAAGTTCGCTTGAGCAGCATATACGCATTCACCGAACCCACGCGCTCAAGATCGGATCGCGTAATTATACCAATCGCATTGAGTTTTTTGGAACTCTTTGGGCCGATCCCGATCGTATCGGTCTTTTGATGTTTTTTCATTTTCAAATCCGCTATTTATTCACCCGCATTTATCAAATCTGCACGGGACATCAAAATATCCATAAAAATACATTCATTTCAACGACTTTTTAAACCATTTCAACGCGGCAACCGACCATTCAGTGTCCAATTGTTTGAATCAGGCAATCCGTGGGCTAATTTGGAGTAACATTTACGTATTAACAAAGGAGATTTTATGAAAAGCGTTGGGTTCATTTTTTTGGTTTGCCTGGCTGCGCAAACCGGTTTTGCGCAAAGGCCTGACAATACTGTTCAGGTTGCGGAAATGAAGAAACTTACAGCATTTATTGGGGATTGGAGTGGCGAAGGCTGGATCGAATACCGGCCGGGGCAGAGGAGTGAATTCAGAGGAAAAGAAACGATCCTTCCGAAGCTGAGTGCAACAGTGATTCATATCGAAGGGATTCACACGTCAAATATTAAAGGGCAGGATGTGGTCGTTCACGACGCGCTTGGAATTATTTCCTTCGATCCCAATATGAAGCAATATCGGTTCCGTTCTTATCTTGCAACAGGTGTTTCGCAGGATAACGAACTCAAGATGGTTAGCAGTAATAAATTTGAGTGGGGATTTGGCGATGACAAGCGCGGATATTTTCAGTTTACCATAGACCTGTCCGATCCCGGAAAATGGGTGGAAACCGGAATGAAGTCCGCAGACGGCGCGACCTGGCAGAAGTTTTTTGAAATGAAACTTGAGCGGCAGAAATTATAGATTGGTTTCATTATCCGGACAAAGATTTCAAATAGAAACAACACAAAGGGCACAGAGAAAACCTCTGATTGCCCTTTTTTTTACGTTTTTTGCTCTTTCTCTAATTGAGGGTTGTTCATTGATTCCCATATCCCGCGGTTCATGTCCCGTATGCAGCCGTTCGTGACATATCCTTTGAAGTGCGGCCGGTAAATTGTTTTATTGCGGTAAGACAAAATCTAAACCAAGGAGCTTCAATGGAAAAAGCACTTTCCCAACGCCGTTATGATCTCGACTGGATGCGTGTTTTCGCTTTTGCGCTCCTCATTCTTTTTCACTGTGGCATGATGTTTAACACATGGGGCTGGCACATCAAAAACAATTATACGACAAACGCGATTGAGCCATTCATGAATTTTTTGCATCAATGGCGCATGCCCCTCCTGTTCTTCATTTCCGGTGCAGCAGTTTGGTTTGCAATGGAGAAGTATTCTCTCAAGCAATACTTTGCAGAGCGGCATAAGCGCCTGCTCATTCCCTTATTATTTGGAATGTTGGTGATCATTCCGCCGCAGGTCTATCATGAAAGATTATTTCAGGGGCAGACGCTGTCGTTCTTAGATTTCTACAAAACGGTTCTGCAATTAATACCTTATCCCGAAGGCAACTTCAGTTGGCATCACCTGTGGTATATACCGTACATTTTTACATTTTCCATGATTACGATCCCCTTATTTCGTTATTGGAAAAGCGAGAACGGCAGGAATCAACTAGCGCGTTTTGTATCGAAGTTCGAAAAAGGCAGTTTAATATTGTTGTGGTTCATCCCGATAGCTGTAAGCGAAAGCGTACTCCGTCCTTTCTGGCAGCAAAACATGAATAACCTGGTCGGGGACTGGGCGCAATTCACGACGACGCTGATCCTTTTTTGTTTTGGGTTTATATTGGCCTCACAGAAAGGTATTTGGCAGAGCATCGAACGTCTTCGTTTCCGCTCACTTACGTTCGGTCTGATCAGCTTTGCCCTGTTGTTTATGATTTGGAGGATGGATTACGAACCGAACACAATCGAATACACGATTTACCGGGGGTTGCGCAGTTTCAATATGTGGTGCTGGATTCTAGTTCTTCTCGGATTTGGAAGGAAACATCTGAATTTTAACAACGCTGTTTTGAAATATGCCAACGAAGCAGTGTATCCGTTCTATATCGTTCATCAGACGGTAACCGTTGTGGCCGGATTTTACCTAATTGCATGGGATATTCCGATTTTTTGGAAATTTCTCGTCGTAACCGGGTTGACCTTCGGAATCAGTTGGATTTTTTTTGAAATCATCAGAAGAAATAATATTACCAGAATGCTTTTTGGATTGAGAATACGATGGTCTGATCCGACACAGAGAATTCCAAAGCGCGAAGCAGTTTCATTCCCGTCTCGGGCCGAATGATAAAGGAATTATTTTGGCAAGTTAAGTTATTCTTGACTAAATTATCATATAGAAAGAACGCAGAATGTCCTTTAACGTTAGAAAATGGCTTATCATTTTCGCCGTATTTACTTTTTTCGGCTTGATTAGTATGAGCGGTTACCAGGCCGGATATATGATGGACGACAGGCCTCAGCCTTTTTTCATCACTTTCGTCAATGAAATGACCGGTACTTACACTCTTTTTCTATTGTTCCCGCTTTTACTGTTCATAATGATGCGACTTCGAATACGGTTATCGAACTGGTACTGGACCGTTCCACTGCACCTCCTTATAACCGTGGTATATGGAGTGGCGCATACATTACTCATGACGATTTCCAGAGTTTGGTTATACGCGAAATTTGATCTGGGGACTTATTATTTTGGGGAGCCTTATTATCGCTTTCTGATGGAATACCATAAACAGTTCTTGGTCTACTGGCTCATATTGGCAACGGTATATACGATTGACTATTACTTAAAAACGCGCGAACGGGAAAAAATGGGGGCAGAACTGAAACTTAAGACGGCGCAGCTGCAGTCCGAACTTATGACGGCGCAAGTTCGGTCGTTGAAAGGCCAGCTTCAACCCCACTTTCTTTTCAACACCCTCAATATGATTTCTTCCTTCATGTATGACGATGTGAAAAAAGCGGATAAGATGATGGCTCAACTGAGTTCTATGCTGCGCGTTTTGCTTGATACATCGGAATTACCGAAAGTCTCATTGAAACATGAATTGGATTTTCTGAATATGTATCTGGACATTATGCGGGCAAGGTTTGAAGACAAATTAGAGGTTACTATTCACAGCGACGCGAGCTTACAGGATGCGTTGGTTCCAAACCTGATACTCCAGCCGCTTGTCGAAAACGCGATCAAACACAATGATTATGAAAACTCCGATACCACAAAGATACAAGTTCGAATTTTCAAAAACGGACCGTTTATGATCATGTCGGTTAGTGATAACGGGCCCGGGTTTAACGGCAAAACGGAAATGATATTAGGAAAAGGGGTCGGATTATCTAATACTAAAGAACGACTTTTCAGGATGTACGAACAGAATCACCGAATGGATTTTTCGAAACCGACAGACGGCGGATTACAGGTGACAATACAAATTCCTTTTGAGATAATGGATTCACAGGAAAAATCAACGCCATGACGGGCAATGAAGCATGAGAATACGTGCTCTGATCATTGACGACGAACCGCCCGCGCGGAAGAAAATTCGTCAGTTGCTAAAAAACGAATCGCGGCTGGAGATCATCGGCGAAGCCAGCGACGGGCTTGCGGCGGTGGAAGCAATCGACAGGCTTAATCCTGACCTGGTCTTCCTCGATATTCAAATGCCGAAGATGAACGGATTTGAAGTTCTGCAGGCGGTCGAGAGAAAACCACAGATCATTTTCACCACGGCCTTCGACCGGTATGCGCTTAAGGCGTTTGATGTGCGTGCGCTGGATTACCTGCTCAAACCTTTTGATGAAACAAGATTCCAGGAAGCGCTGAATCGGGCAATGGATACACGGAGGGATCAAAATGCAGTTCACCAGAAAATAACCGACCTGCTCACTGAATTTCAATCCCAGCAAAAGCATATTCATCGACTTCTTTTAAAATCATCCGGCAAAATTTTTTTTGTTAAGACCAATGACATTCAATGGATCGAAGCCGAAGAGAAGTATGTAAAATTACATCTATCCAAAGAATGGCATCTCCACCGCGAATCGATGAATAGCTTGGAAAATAAATTGGATTCAAAACAATTCATCCGGATCCACCGTTCACATATTGTCAATCTGGATTATGTGAAAGAACTCCAGCCTTGGTCGCACGGAGATTATGTGATTATTTTGAAGGATGGTGCGAAATTAAACCTGGGGAGAAGCTACCGGGAGCGGTTCATGGAGGTTTTCGGGAAATAAGCTGATAATATAAAAAGGCTGCCCGGTCTAACCGAACAGCCTTTTTGTATAATAATCTATTTTGCTATCTGCTTCCGCCATTCTGTGGACTATTCTTTTCAAAAGATCTGCCGGTCGTCTTCATGATAGACTTAGAAACGACCAGGGTCTCCTTGGCGCGTGTTCCGCCCCATGCCGCATAAAGCATGGCATTTTCCCAGGCACGGTAGAAACCATTATAAATATAAAAAGGGTTTTGTTCAGGTTCAGCAGGCCACAACGTCAACGCAACGATACGTCCGGAAGGCTTGTTGTATGCCATTAATATTTCGCCGTTTTTCCACCACGCAACTGCAGTGGCTCCGGAGCGAAGAGAATCATAACCGCCCCCGTATTCACACGTGATGGAATCCAATCCGCGCGTCAAAGGATGATCAATCCATGTTCCGATCGTATCTTCGAAATACGCATCGCCATAATCAGCTATGATAGGGTCGATTGATTCGAAGTCGCCCCAACCGACCTCACCATAATCCCCGTCTGTCCGATCCTGCCAGTAGAATGTTCCTAAAACAACATTTCCTCCACTCATAACATAGTCATGCATCCGGTCTCCCACAGAATCACATATTGCTCCTTCCGTTCCGTTTTCGAAGAGCAGTACCGCATCGAATTGATTAAGTTGCTGAACGGTAGGTACACTGTCAACAAAACTCCAGGATTCAAACTCAAATCCGCTCATCTCCTCAGGAAAGTTATTGATGATCCAGTCATTATCGCTCGAAGTGTTGGAAATGATAAGTATATGAGTAAGATCGGGTATCACCACCACATTTCCGTTTTCATCTGTACCGCAACTAAAGAAAATAAAGCCGAGTACCAGAAATGATAGAACCATTCTCGTGATCGATTTCATACGACCCTCCTTGATTTGTTTATGGATGTGACCGGAACAGTTGCAATATAAATTAAATATTGACGTGAAGTCAATAGCTTTATTTTCTCCGATCGGTAAGTCATTATTGACTTATACGGCTTCGCACAGCCGTATCAACTGAAGTTGCTTCATCGCCACGTGCGTGTTCACTTCAAAATGTAATAAAAAAAAGTCCCGACAAACGCCGGGACTTTTTTGTTCTACCCACAAAAGGATACCAGATCAGAAGGAGACACCGAATTTAAGAAGTTCGATGTCTAAAATTACTTTGCCTCCGTCCGAACCTGCCATATGCATGTTTCCCGTCAGATATCTTCCGGCGCTTATACTGACGCCCCAGTAAAAACCGCTTTGGGCGAAATAACGGTATCCGATTCCGGCCAGAACGCCGAACTTATCAGTTGTCTTTATTACAGGATCGTAGCTGCTAAAGAAATCATCATAATCCTCTTCATTTTCGCCTTTAATATGCGCATAACGGGTACCAACACTAAAGTAGAATCCGTTTTGATGAGCGCCTAAAAATTGACGATATACGGCGTCCAGCGTGAATAATTTTGTTCGTGTATGATCTTCAAAAAGACCAAACGGTTTTGCATTAGAATAATAAAAAGGAAATGCAAGCTCTGCTTTGCGATTCACGTCAAAGCGCGAATAAGTTCCACTAATCACCACGCTTTCATTGGCAGATGCCAACATTAAGTAGGCGGGATTGAATTCAATGCCTGACCTTTTGTTCAGAAGTGGGTCCACATACTTAACTTCACCGTAAATACGTTGCTGATAATCCATCAATTGTTTTTGATAGATCAGCACGCTGTCCACTTTATTTTCCATACTTGAGTTTTCTTGTGCCATTACTTGATTAATTCCAAAAAGTAACGCTACGATAATGATCATGACTTTTTTCATTTTCTTACTCCTCTTTATGTTGTCCTGAAATTTGGCTGCCTTCATTCAGTTGCTATTATGGCAATACAGGTGCCAACTCATAAGCTCATTAAAAACAGTTTTTAAGTTAATGTATTACGTGAAATTGGAACACAGTGCAGATAAGGCTCGTTTTTATAATCTGATGAAAAAAGCAAGATGCAGAACAAACCGGAGTTCATTCTGCATCTGCTTAAGAAGGAGGAGCTGGCGATTTATCATCTTAAACTGAAAAGAAACAATACTGTCAATTTGATCAGGCAATAAATGTAGATAATCACTTTGTCATGGACACAAAACCTTGTCATAATCGGCTTCCTCTGAAATGGGTTATGATGTTTGTGTTTTTCATCTCCAATTAGCAGGCCAAGATTTATGGTTGTTAATTCTCAAGAAGTTAGGGATATTTAAATCAAGTCATCGTGTGATAAAAAATCACGATGCCATAATATTGTTGCATGAGAATCTTTCAAGTTCACATTTGAGTGTGATTGGAATCACAACAAATCGTAAAAAACCTGACGAAGGTCATTGTTATAAAATGTTTTGGTTGTACCTTTAGTTCACATGCAAAAGGAGGACGTTATGGTTAAGGAACTCTCCTATAAACAGATTCGCAAATGTGCCGATCCGGAGTCACTCAATTTTGACACGACGGAACATCTTACGCCGCTTGATGGCATCATCGGACAGCCGCGCGCGGTTTCTTCCTTGCGTTTTGGTCTGGGCATACAAGAGGTTGGTTTCAACGTATTTGTTTCCGGCCCGCGCGGGATGGGAAAAATGACGGCGGTGAAATCATTTCTTGAGGAACTGGCCAAAAATAAACCGACGCCTTCGGACTGGTGTTATGTAAATGATTTCAACGACGGCGATCAACCCAAAGCGTTACGTCTTCCGGCCGGGCGGGGAAAAGAATTTCAGCAGGACGTCAAGAAATTCGTTGAATTCATTTACCGGGAGATCCGCAAATTATTTGAAAGCGACGAATACAGTTCGAAACACGATCAAGCGGTAAGCGCCATGCAGAACAAACGGGACCAACTCATGCGGGATTTTAGTGCCGCCGCATTGGCGGAAGGTTTTACGCTGCAGGCTACTCAGCTGGGCGTGGTGCTGCTTCCAGCTATAGACGGCCGAGCCATGAGCGAAGAAGAATGGAAAGCGATAGTGCAAACGGATCAGGATAAAATGATAGAAAGGCGAAAGGCGCTGGAAGAAAAACTGAAAGCGGTGTTAAAAGAAGTCAGGCAAATGGAAAGAACGGCGCAGCAAACGGTGATGGAACTGGACAAACAAGCCGTTCGTTTTCTCGTTAGCGGCGTTCTGGAAGATCTGAAAGAAAAGTATAAGAACTTGGATGATGCGGCTGAATGGTTTAACGATATTGAAAATGACATTTTGGAAAATGTCGAGTCATTTAAACAGAGTTCCGACGGTAAAGAAAAAGAAGAGGAACCTTCCAGTACCTATCAGGTTAATTTGTTTGTGGACAACAGCAAGCAGGAAGGCGTGCCGGTCGTGGTGGAACTCAATCCGACGTACACAAATCTCTTCGGGCGTATTGAAAAAGACGTTTATCAGGGAACGATGTTCACTGATTTTACCATGATCAAGCCGGGCGCGCTGCATCGTGCGAACGGGGGCTATATTGTTCTCCAGGTGGAGGACGTACTTAAACATTTCATGAGTTGGGACGGGCTTAAACGCGCGCTGCGTTCACGTGCGATTCAAATCGAAGACGTAGGCGAAAGTATGGGTATGACCTCTACAAAAACGATTCGGCCGCAGCCCATTCCGCTCGATATCAAAGTGATACTCATCGGACGGAATATGATGTACTATTTTCTGCATGAACAGGACGATGATTTTCCGGAGCTTTTTAAAGTAAAAGCGGATTTTGATATCAGCATGGATCGGGATGATAAGAATACACATGACTTTCTCACGTTCATTTCCACGTTATGCAATAAAGAAAATCTAAAGCATCTAAACGGCCCGGCAGCGGCGAAACTTATCGAGTTTGCATCCCGTCTCGCCGACGATCAGGAAAAATTATCTACGCATTTCGCCGCGATGGCGGACGTGATTCGTGAAGCGCATTATTGGGCTGTGGAGGATCAAGCCGCCCAGATAAGGGAAATTCATATTCAAAAAGCCTTAGACGAAAAAGTGTACCGTTCTAACCTGATTCAAAAGAGGATTCAGGAATTGATCACGCAAAAGGTTTTTCTGATCGATACCGATGCTGCCGTGGTCGGTCAGATCAACGGACTTGCGGTGATACGTATGGGTTCGTACGAATTCGGACGCCCCAGCCGTATTACGGCCAGCGTGGGGCCCGGAACGGAGGGGATTATTGACATCGAGCGACAGGTTAAACTCGGCGGGCCGATTCACACCAAAGGCGTTTTGATACTGAATGGGTTCATGTCCGCTACGTTTGGTTCGCAGAAGCCGCTGACCCTGTCGTGCCGGTTGGTGTTCGAACAAAGTTATGAAGGCGTGGACGGAGACAGCGCGTCATCAACGGAACTATATACCATTCTTTCCGCGCTCGCGCAGGTTCCGCTGAAACAGGGCATCGCCGTAACGGGCTCCGTTAATCAAAAAGGAGAAATTCAGGCTATCGGCGGCGTCAACGAAAAGGTCGAAGGATATTATGAAATATGTTCTGCGACCGGATTAACGGGAAAACAGGGCGTGATGATTCCCCGGAGCAATGTGCAAAATCTAATGTTGCGCGAAGATATCGTGGAAGCTGTGAAGAAGGGCAAGTTCCACATCTGGGCAGTTTCAACAATCCATGAAGGAATTGAAATACTGACCGGCAAGCCTGCCGGGGAAAAAATGAAAAACGGGACGTTCCCAAAGAAAACGATTTTTCATTTAGTTGAAAAACGGCTGGATGATTTTGCTTCCCAACTGAAAAAAGGCGGAAAACCGGAGGCGAAGAAAAAACGTTCCAAAAATAATAAGAGCCGTGCGCAGAAATGATTCTTATCGTTGCTTCCAGACGATCTTTCCCTGCCGATCCACATACGCTTTGAACGAACCAATCTGAACCTGCGCCAGTTCTTTGCCGAGATGGAAAACCTGCTCAAAGACGGGTTCTGTTATGGTGTGGCCGTTTCGGTCGATGAATCCGTATTTCCCTCCGTTTAGGGTTCCGAATTCACCTTCGAGTTTGCCTCCTCGATTGAAAACAGCCCATCCGTTTTTGAAAGACGATATACTTTCGTATGTAGGTTTAACGACCCATTGCAGGTTTTTATCGATGACGCCGACCTTTTTCTTGTTCCGAACGACCAGGCGTTCTTCTTTAAATTTTGCATCCGAAGAGAGATCAATGTAAAATTCGTTTTGAAGGGGTAGCTTGATATTACCGAGGGAATCGATAAATCCCAGCCTGTTCTTTTCATCGATCACGGCGATCCAACCATTGCCTATGTCGTCAGCCATAACGAATTGAGGCTTTAAAAGGATCCGGCCTTCCCTGTTTCTGAAACCGATCTTTTCGTTCTCTTCGTATTGAATCAGATTTCTATTATAATAACGGCAACTCACGCTTTTCAAAACGAATTCACCGGCATGATCGACAATGCCCTTGTCATAGCCGAACTCGGCGTAAAACAAACCGTCGCCGCATTCGCCGAGATAGTCGAATTCTTTTTCTGTTGTGAAATTTCCGCTTTTGTCGATGATGCGCCAGCGGTTGTAATTAACGATCACAAGGGCATAACCCGAATGAAAATCATACGCACTGCCAAAGCGGGGTTTGATCACGAATTCCCCTTGCGTATCGATATAGCCCCAGCCGCCGTCGGCATCAACGGCGATGAACCCTTCTGAGGGATAACTCATTTCCATGAATACAGGCTCGATTACGATGATTCCGCTGGAATCAACCAATCCGTATTTTCCGTTCTTTTCAATTTTAGCGTATCCGTTATTAAAACCATATACCGTTTCAAATGCCGGTTCGATCAGCCATAACCCGTTATGATCAATCAGTCCCCACAATTCGTCTTTTTTTACCCATGCGACTCTTCCGTGAAATTCCGGTGGCTGATCAAATTGCGGGTCGAAGAGCGGTTCGCCGTACGAATTCAATAACCCGTATTTGCCGTTCGTTTCTGTTATGATAAATCCGTTCTCTGGCGAATATGCATGATCCCAGGCGAATTGCGGCCGGATTATAAGGACGCCTTCCTTATTGATGAACCCCCATTTTCCATTCTCCTGTATGGGATACAACGTTTCCTGCGCGTCAACATGAATGCCGATAAAAAAAAGAAAAATAAATAAACGATAAGTCATAGATTCCCGCCGGTTTAATAAAAGGAATAAATTGGATTCGGGTGGCAACAAAAATATAATATACGTCTGCGATGAATATCAAAGAGTATTTTACGTAAAATAAATTGCTCTTCGGGATGAAAATTATTATGTTTTTCTATCCAATGGAAAAATTGACATGATAAATTCCAAAACAACAAAGCAGACAAATAAATTTAGATTTCACCCCCTTACACCCGCCCGATGGGATGATTTCGAACAATTATTCGGCGAACGCGGCGCGTGCGGGGGTTGGTGGTGCATGACCTGGCGATTAAAGAAATCCGAATTTGATAAGCAAAAAGGCGCCGGAAACAAAAAAGCGATGAAGAAAATGGTAAGCGGAGGAAAAGAACCCGGCATCATGGCCTATTATAATGGC
>WBUR01000053.1 GCA_008933615.1 bacterium
ATAATGGAGATACGGGATGCGTTTTTGATAATACCTTGAAGAGTATTTTCTTCGATTTTAAATTGAAGTTGGGAGGCAAAACGTATGGCGCGCATCATGCGAAGCGGATCATCCGAAAACGTCTCTTCGGGATCGAGCGGCGTTCTTAAAATCGTATCATGAAGATCTTTTTTCCCGTTAAACAGATCGATCATCACGCCGTAATTTTCTTTATTGATCCGCATAGCCATCGCGTTAATAGTAAAATCACGGCGGGACAAGTCGCTGTGAAGATCGGCTGGTTCCACCGACGGGTTGCGGGATTCGGCATGGTAGCTTTCGCGACGGGCGCCGACAAACTCGATCTTATGATAATCGTGCGATTCCCCCATTGGCAGCATAGCCGTGCCGAAATTATGATAAACTACGAGAGTCTTGATATGAAAATGTTCGGCGACTTTTTCCGCAAAAGAAATGCCGTCTCCGATCACCATCACATCAAAATCTTTGACCGGTCTTTTCAGCAGCATGTCGCGAACGTAGCCTCCCACGACAAATGCCTCAAGGCCTTCGCCGTCCGCTATACGTCCTATTTCTTTTATGAGCGTTTCCACACGGTCCCGCTTTAAGTTAAACTCATGCCGCTTTGCGTGTCGAAAAAATGCATCCTGTCAGGCCTCAATTTCAATAAATAAGATTTTCCGATTTCATGTTTCGAAATATCGGCTGCGCTGCGGCAAATAACCCGTTGATTACCGATTTTGAAGTAATAAAAATTTTCGTTTCCGAGATGTTCAGTAAATTCTAGCTTCGCCGAAAAACTCGTGTCTCCGGGGTTGGAATCCTGAATATCAATATGTTCCGGCCGAATGCCTAAAGTTACGAAACCTCCTGGATCTTTTTGTATTAGTTTACTTATCTTAATTTGTTGTCTATTAAACATAAAGTGTGCCGGGGAGTCATTTTCAATAGTTCCATTTAACAAATTCATCGGCGGCGTGCCTATAAATTCCGCAACAAACTTATTCACCGGCTGCTGATACATGGACACGGCATCCCCGGTCTGCTGTATTTTCCCGCCGTTCATCACGACCATCGAATCGGCCATGGTCATCGCTTCCAACTGGTCGTGCGTTACATAAATCATCGTCCACCCCAACTCTTTTTGCATGCGCATTAATTCCATTCGCATTTCTACGCGCAATTTCGCATCCAGATTACTCAGCGGTTCATCAAATAACAGCACTTTTGGTTTGCGAACAATCGCTCTTCCGACAGCAACCCTTTGGCGCTGTCCGCCGGACAGTTCCCGCGGTTTATTTTTTAAATGGCCCGACAACTGCAATAATTCCGAAGCATAGTTGACCCGTTTTACTATTTCGTCTTTTGGTACACGGTTAATTTTTAATCCGAATGCCATATTATCAAAAACGTTCATATGCGGGTAAAGCGCATAATTCTGAAAAACCATGGCAATGTCACGGTCTCGGGCCGGCAGAGAATTAATGACACGTCCGTCTATTCGTATATCCCCTTTGGTAATTTCTTCAAGCCCGGCAATCATTCGTAAAACGGTAGTCTTCCCGCAGCCCGACGGGCCGACTAATACCGTTATGCTTTTGTCCTTCACTTCAAAACTGACCTGATCGACCGCCAGGGTGTTCTTATCTTTCGAGGTATATATTTTGGAAACCGATTGAAGGTCGACGGAGGCCATACGGTGTTAATTTAGGGCTGATCAGAGGCTGCTGAAAAAATATCCAACTGCGTTCGCCGTTTTTCAGCATAACTATTCTGTTTTGATTTTTGTTGATTACGTTGTTCTATGATGTGAATGTCCGAAGTGAAATCGTTCAGGAATCGTTCTATATGTTGTAACACTTTTTCAGGTTTAACGCCGGCCAATATCTGACGATGCACATCCAAAATATGATCCGCCATCACAGACGCCTCACGTTCCTCAAGTTCGATCCTGGTTTGAATAAACTGAACTACTTTATTTTTTAACTCGTCCATTTACTTTTCGCTCGCCAGCAGTTTTTCTATAATGTCAAGGGTCGAAATTCCGTCCGCTTCGGCATTGAAATTCGTCACCAATCGGTGGCGCAGAACCGGCTTGACCACCGCTTTGACGTCGTCCAGATCCGGAGTAAAACGGCCGTCCAGAATGGCCCGCGTTTTAGCGCCCAATATCAGATATTGTGATGCCCGCGGCCCCGCACCCCAGCTGACCCAATCATTTATGAATTTCGGCGCTTCGGCCGATTTAGGCCGCGTTCGTGACACCAGGTTGACGGCATATTGAATAATATTATCCGCAACCGGTACCTTGCGAACCAGATTCTGAAAATATACGATCTCGTCGGCGGACAAAACTTTATGTAATTCATAGGTGTACGAACTGGTCGTGGACTTGACAATTTGCACTTCCTCTTCCATGCTGGGATAATCAATCCAGACATTGAACATAAACCGGTCAAGTTGTGCTTCGGGCAAAGGATACGTTCCCTCCTGCTCGATTGGGTTCTGCGTAGCCAAAACAAAAAAAGGTTCTGCCAATACATACGTGTTTCCCGAAGCGGTTACACGATGTTCCTGCATAGCTTCGAGCAGCGCCGCTTGTGTTTTCGGGGGCGTGCGGTTAATCTCGTCAGCCAAAACGATATTTGCAAAAACCGGCCCTTTGACAAATCGAAACTGCTTAGTTCCCGTGCTGACATTTTCTTCAATAACTTCCGTTCCGGTAATATCGCTCGGCATCAGGTCGGGCGTGAACTGGATCCGGTTGAATTTGAGATCCAGCACTTTCGCCAGTGTATTGATGAGTAATGTTTTTGCGAGCCCTGGAATTCCCACGATGAGGCAATGTCCGCGCGCAAATAAGGCAATCATCAATTGATCGACAATTTGATTTTGACCGATGATCGCTTTCCGAATCTCTGATTCGATCTTTACCCTGGATTCCTTCAGAGCGGCGACGGCATCCGCATCATCCATTTTAGCTACGCTCAGATTACCTTTTTGATCAGGTGAGTATGATTCCTTATCCTTTGTCTGCATGCTACCTCATTTTATTATAAGCGTCTATTTAGTCGTTTGTTTTTCAACCGCCTCATCGTCCGCGGAGTCCCATGCGCCGTGATCATTCCACCAATGCGACGCGCACGTCTGACACCGGTATAATTTTTTGCCGCCGCTGCCGGATCGTATTTCTTTTAAGGACTCCGGCTGAACAGGTTGAGAAAATTTTTTCTGAAGCTGAAATTGTTCGTAGGGTTTAATGCGGCTCCACTTCCCCGATGTTGCCCCCGCAACATTCTTAAAGAACCTTACAAATGCAGAACAATGAACGCATTGAAAAATTTCCGACTGCGGGCCGGCTTCCTTCAGAACCAATTCATTTTTTGCGCGCGCGAGATACAGTGCATCCGACCAGTAGAACCGGTCTTTCGTTCGAATCATATTTAAAAATATATTTTAACAACTCGAATAAGTATAAATATTTAACCCGCAAAAATCAATAAAAAAGCCCCGTCCATCATAGTCTGGAACGGGGCTAAAAGATAACTTGCGTTATCCTAGAGTCCATCAATCTGCAAATCCCGTGCGTATTCAACATTATATTTTATGCGCAATTCGATTTTCTCTTTGGGTTTTATTTTCAGCCGCCATTCGACAATGCCATTTCCTTTTTTCTCGATTATGCCGTTAGGATGCGAAGCGGTATATTTTTCTTTGCCTTCAAATTCAGGCAGCACCGGCTCGACTTTAATTCGTTCGTCCTGTGAAATCGGAAATTGGTCCTGGATGACGATCTCTTCATCTGTTTTCTTAAAACTTTCGACGGTGATTTTGTATTCGAATGTTTTTTTCGTAGACTTACTCAGTAACCCTTTTTCAGATTTGTAGTCTTTGACTTGCTCGCGTTTCACCCGAATCGCTTCATCAATGCCGAGAAACACGCTGAATTTTTCAGTTGGAATGACCGTATTGATATACGTCGTACCGACAAAGTTGCTTCCGAAGAAAACATTGGCTGAACCGGCCAAAAACGGCACGTCCGTCACATTCTCAATCGTTCCTTTTAAATAAGCCATGGCTGCTAATTTCGGCGTAGTTGAGTATGCAAATTCCGAATTCAGAGATTCAGATGAAATGGAAATTTTGTGGTCAAAATTATCCGACGGTATGCTGGATGGTTTCTTCACGTTGAAGACAACCGAAGTCGAGCGTGTTTGTACGGTAGCCGTTTCCGCCTCCAGCATCATGCTGGTTTCTTCTTCTTTAAACTCTTCTGCTTCCCCACGATCTGCCGCTTTTTTGGCATAGGCTGGAGCTCCGGCGCCCATTCCCGCGGTTGACTTCATAGAGCCAAGTCCGCTGAGTTCATCAGAATAATACGGAGGGGGCGCGTAGATATTAAGATACCAGGCGCTCAGAGCCGGCATGCTTCCGGAAATATTAGGGCGCGCGGTTGAAATAGATAAGGCCACATTTTTCCAATCCTCTCCCGTTCTCTGCGAGATCATGGCGTAATAAACCAATTCGACCGTCTTATCTTCGGGCGAGACGCGCACATCATACACCGGATACCATTTTGCGCCTCCGATCACGTACATCAGGTCAAAGTTCATATTGCCCGCTTTCGCGACGGAAACGTTTAAAAGAGCTTTTTTCTTGGATAACTTTCCATAACCGGACAGTTGACTGATCTGATTTTGCAAACCGGTCTTGCGTGAACTCAAATCGGATTTCTTTTTTTCAAGACCACGGATCTCTTCGTTAATTTTTTCGAAATTTCCGTCGTAAAAAACGAACAATCTCGTCCACTCATCCAGGCTTGGACGAGGGCTTTCTTTTGTAATAGCTTGATTCGTTGCATTATTTTTAATCAGATCCAAAAAATCTTTTTCTTTTGAGAGAAGCGCCTGACGGTCGGAATACACACGCTCTTCCGCAATAAGCAGCTTTAATTGATCTTGAAGTTCCTTCAGGCGATTGGCCGGGAGTGTATCGATATACTCCGTTTCGATCTTGATATCGGTTATCTTGGCCGACGCCGTTCCGGATCCGCTTACGCGAATGGATTGATCGTTAAGGCTAACCGGCAGGTCTTTTACAACAAATTCGTAATCGCCGGGATTCAAATAGATTTCACCGCTGCGTTTGATTTCCGCGCGGTCGCTGTAAACGGTTACCGCCTTAATTTCAGTAACCAGATTTTTTTGCTGCGCAATAACTCCGCCCGACAGGAACATGCACAACAAGATGCCCATAATAGATTTCATATTTCCTCGCATGGTTTACGTCGCCAAACTGTTATAGTAAATAAAATCGTAGAAATGTGACCTTTTTTCTCTCACAAACCGAACTTGAATACGGCGGTAATAACAATAGTCGCCAAAACCACGAGCGTAATTGTAGTAAAGAGTTTCCAACTTCCCATGAGTCCCGCAAAGCGGGTCAAGTCGGCGGCCGTGGGGTTTTCTTTCCTGACCAATTCGTTTGCCTTGCGGAAACGCGCCATCGCCATGTGCGAAAGGCCTGCGGCTATTAATCCCAGCGTAATCTTTATATGAACGTGCGTCCTCGGACGAAACCATTCCGCGCCGTGAATAAAGATCAGTGACACGCCGGTAATTATGGCCAAAATCAGCCCGATATTCAAGATCGTTTTATTCATTCTTCCAATGAGATCCATCGACCAAAGTTTTGTATTTTCCGACGTATGTCCATCCATGATATCCGACAAGAAAACATACTGGATCAAAATCGATCCAAACCACATCAGCATGCTGAAAATGTGTAATATCAATACTCCGGGTATGAGAACTTCCATGTCAACTCCTGTTAATATATTTTAGCAAACTTAATTCAATTATAAAACACACCGGCAAGATAACCGACAACTTCCTCATAGTCCCCGCTGACTTCTCCGGAAGTGTGGTAGGACAAAACTTTAGACGATGTCGCGCCCATGTGTTTCGCAGCGATGATCGCAGAAACGATCGTGCCGGCTCCGCATGCCTCGCATTTCTTATTTTGTATGTCGTCGAAAAATTTCTTTTCATCAAAATTTTCAATATCCTTGACGACGATACCGTCCAATTGGTTTGCTTTCTCCTGTGAATAGAAATGCGACAGATCGCTGCTCGCAACGACCAGGCTATTTTTACGCTGAAGAACTTCTCCCAAGATCTCGCCTAGCCGAAAACAAGTTTCATGATCCTGCGTTCCGATAACGATAGGCACGAGGTTAAAATCTTTTAGGATAACCTGAAGAAACGGCAATTGCACTTCGAGCGCGTGTTCATCCCGGTGTCCCATTTCTGTTGCCTTGATCAATGGCGCGTACTTGAGCAATTGATCGCACGTTTTTTTGTCGACAGGTACCGCGCCTAAAGGCGTCATATAGTCGCCGGTGTAAACGGAAGCGCCTTGGAAATAATCACGATGACTTGGCGCCAAGACCACCACGGTATCATACGATAAATCGGCCAGTTGATTATATGCCTCAGCCGCAACGTAGCCCGAATACATATAACCCGCATGGGGGGCAACGATACCGTAGACCTTTCCTGAAACGCGTTTTGATGTAACGTTGGCAAACATTTTATCAAGATCGGTTTGCAGTTTGTTTTTTTCCCCGGGATAAAACATGCCGGCTACAGCAGGCTTACGCGGGTTGAACGCCGTTTTTTCAGATAAAGGTGACATACGGTTGCCTTTCAGTTTTTGCTTTGCATATCCGGTTGACTCACAAATGAAAAAGATTGGTTCAGCCTGAGCGCGCAGTCGAAGGCCGAGACTTTGTCATGGTTCGACAAGCTTGTCCTGAGCCCTGCAGAAGGGCCATCATGACGTATGTGAGTAAAGCGGATAAGCACATTTTCTATTCTTTGATAGGCAAGTTATATTTTTCTGCTTTGCGGTAGATGGTCGCGCGTCCGATATTCAGCCTTCGCGCCACTTCGGACACATTTCCGTCGCAATCGGCAAAAGCCTTTTTCATAACTTTTTCTTCCACGCGCTCCACCACCTCATCCATAGTTCCGCTCAAGTCGATATATCCATCGCGGCTCGACTGAACTCTACTCAATCCCAGCGTCTTGATCGTCTGAGGAAGATCGTCCAGTGTGATCTCGTCGCCCGATGCAAGCACTACAGCTCTTTCAAACGTATTTTCAAGTTCCCGCACATTCCCGGGCCAGTGATAACTCAAGAGAATTTCCAACGCATCTTTGGCGATGGAAGTAAGGTTATTTTTCTTTTCTCTTTTCTTGAACTTTTCCAGAAAGTGAGCTGACAAAAGAGGAATATCTTCTTTTCTGTCGCGCAGCGACGGCATGACTATGGGAAATACGCTTAAACGGTAATAGAGATCTTCACGAAATTTATTCTCTTTCACTGCTTCTTCCAGATTACGATTGGTAGCGGAAACAATTCGGATATCTACGTGAATCAGTTCGCTGCCCCCGATGCGCGTAAATTCGCGCTCCTGAATCACACGAATGAGTTTAGCCTGCGTCGCCGCCGTCATTTCCCCTATTTCATCCAGAAAAATCGTACCGCCATTCGCTTGTTCGAATTTTCCTGATCTGCGCTCCGTCGCGCCTGTGAAAGAGCCTTTCTCATGGCCGAATAATTCGCTTTCCAACAGACTTTCCGGCAGCGCCGCGCAATTGACCGCAACAAATGGCTTGACCGATCTTGTGGGCGTACGGTTGTGAATCTCTCTCGCAACCAATTCCTTACCCGTGCCGCTTTCGCCCATGATCAACACCGTCACATTACTGCTTGAAGTAATTTTAGTTAACGCCGAATATACTTCCTGCATCTTTCCGCTTCGTCCTATAATACTTCCGAAGTCGCGAACCTGGTAGAGCTCCGAACGCAGGCGATTCAATTCCTGTGACATGGAACGTAATACGATAGCGTTACGAACGGAAACTTTAAGGCGATTGGAGTCAAACGGTTTTGTTACGAAATCATAGGCTCCGATCTTCATCGATTCCACGGCGGATTCGATCGTACCGTGCGCGCTCATCATGACAATAGGAATATCGGGATAAAATTTTCGTATGCGTTCCATAACGGCGATCCCGTCCATTCCCGGAATACGAAGATCGAGTAAAACCACATCCGGCGATTCTTTCTCGATCATGTCAAAACATTCGTTGCCGTCGGTGGCGCTGTAAATGCGGTAGTTCTCATTCTCAAGGTAAGCCTGGATCAAACGAAGGATATTTTTGTCGTCATCTACGGCAAGAATTTTCTTTTTCTCTTCGGAAAGTATTTCCATAATTCTACCTTAGGGTCGACTTGGTTTTGTTGTTACGTACAATGTGAGAAATTTTAATCATATTCTCAAATTGAATTTGCGAATCCAGGCTAAATTCCGATTTAATGAAATAAGCGGCTTCCCGGTATTTTTTCGGAAGCCATTCCGGTTTTAATTTCACAACATCCTTTTGCGTTGTCAATATAATATAATCTGAAGAATTTTCTTCAGGAATTAATCTCAACATCTTCCTCAGATCATCCTCCGTGTACCAATGATGATCCTGAAATTCAATAACGCGTACGATTTGCGCCTGGTAACTAGAACATAGTTCCGTGATGCCGCTTTGAAAAGACGTATTATAACCTAATGCGGAAAACAAAAGAATTTTCTTTTGTGTCAGCGTAATTAAGGGAAATTCAACGTCGTCAAACCATCTCTGCAGCGCCGCAGGGAAATAATGTGAAATATACGCTTCCCTCTGCCATCGGTTTGATAATTGTTTTTCGTCGGTTCCTTCGGGCGATTTAGTTATGATCAGCGCATCGGCGCGTTGCATATTACTTTTAAATTCACGTAACCTTCCGGACGGCAAAGTCATCAATGGATATGCCGATTCAAAATAATCCTGAGCAATAAATTCAATCGATTTTTTAATTTTGCGGTATTGGAATGCATCATCTAAAATGATGACATCAACGTTAAATTTGTTTTGTAAAATGCGAACTGCGCAGATACGGTCCGATCCTGAAATAACCGGAATATGAAGATTAGATTTTTGGAAATTGACCGCCATAAGATAAGCTTCATCCCCTGCGATATACACGTCGGTCAGTTGATTTTTTCCGTCTGAAACTACCACCGCTCCTGTGCTCTTTTTTCCATAACCGTTGGATATAACGCCAATTTTTAACCCTCGCCGCGCCAGAAGTTCAGCAAGAAATTCCACCAGCGGCGTTTTCCCCGAACCGCCGACGGACAGGCTCCCAACGCCAATTATAAAAGTGTTACAACGCAGGGATTTAAAAATCCGGAAATCGTATAACTTGTTCCGAAATTGCGCCGCTATCCCAAACAGTAACGAAAGTGGAAAGAAAACAACATGCGAAACAGATCTAATGAAGGGATTTTTCCATTCGACTATGGCTTTGATGACCATGGAGGCTTAATTCTAGTTTATTTTGTAATTCTGTCATTTCAATTTCCGACGATTCCCGACGTAATGTCAAAGGATCAGAAAATATCATTTCACAACGAGAAAAAGGTATTGGCAATACCGCCCTATCCCAACTCTTTAATTGCCAATGACTGCTGTATTTGACATGAATGGCGATCAACGGCTTTTCGGAGTAACGAGCCACATGCAAAGCGCCGGGTTTTATAATCTCGGGAGGGCCTTTCGGACCGTCCGGCGTGATCAAGATGGTCTGATCCGCTTTCAAGCTTCTCTCCAAATGCAGCAAGGACGAAAAACCGCCTTCGCTGCTGGAGCCTTCAACAACATTGAAATGAAATGCCTTCAGAACCGACTGCAGCATTTTTCCGTCTTTACTTCCACTTACCAAGGCGGTAATCGAACTAGTCTTGCTAAAACGTAAAAGGTAAGCAATTACAGCAAATATGTGCCGATGCCAGAATATCAAAATCCCGTTTTCTGGAATTTTTCCAATGGAAATCCCAAAACGAAGTGTCCGGAACCACAAAAAAATAACAACGGGCGCCGTTATTTTGAAAAACCATGTTAAAAAAAACCGTTTCACGCAAAAAATATACGAAAGAAAACAGATGCATCAAAAAGCTTTTTAAAGCAATCAAATCGCTTGACTTTTAGATTTAATATCTATATTATTCGCCACCTTAAACCGCGGGGTGGAGCAGCCTGGTAGCTCGTCGGGCTCATAACCCGAAGGTCGTAGGTTCAAATCCTGCCCCCGCTACTAAATATATCTCTGGCGGGTTAGCTCAGCTGGTAGAGCAGCGGAATCATAATCCGCGTGTCGGCGGTTCAAGCCCGTCACCCGCTACCAAAATTGTAAACCCCTCGAATTCGAGGGGTTTTTTATTTTCTGATCCTCCCAGCGCTGGGTTTTTACTATCATAACTTCCCTTGGCGACAAGGCGTATTCCAATAAAGTGAGATTTTTTTTCTTGTAATATTTGAGTGAAATCAATACTTTTGTCAGCCTATCTGAATCGACTTCTTTTTTTCAACCCTATTCGGGTACGTTTGAAAATCAAGAAAAGAATAATCACCATGCGCTTCTGGTTCTTCTTATTATGCGCCTTATCGAATTTTGCAATAGCACAAAACTTCATTACTTATTCTGTTGAAGCAGGATTGGCGCAATCCCAGGTAAACTCAATCTGGCAGGATCGTTCCGGCTATCTCTGGCTGGGCACATACGGCGGTGGCGTGAGCCGTTTTGACGGATCGCGCTTCAAGACTTTCGGCGTCGTGGATGGATTACCCGATAATACTGTGTATTCAATTTGTGAGGATAAGAACGGCAATCTGTGGTTCGGAACATACAACGGGATGTCCAAATTCGACGGATCAACTTTTACGAATTATTCTATCAAGGACGGGCTCCCGAACAAACATATTTTTCGAATAATAAAAGATCGTAACCATGTCATTTGGATAGGGACCGGCGTTGGGGTTAGCCGACTTGACGGCAGTACATTCACAAATTACAACGACAAAGACGGTCTTACCGGTGGAGCCGTTCACGCGATCCTGGAAGACAAAGATGGCCAGATGTGGTTCGGAACTGAAAAGTCCGGCGTTTTTAGATACGATGGTTCCCGCTTTATTCAAATCGCCGGCGAGTCAGAGCTTGGCGACAATTATGTAAATTGCCTGGCGCAGGACAGCATAGGCATTATCTGGATCGGTACCTACGCAGGAGGCTTAGCGTCTTATGACGGAAAAAAATTCAACAGATATCCGCAGTTTAGCAGTACAGTATGGGCTGTATTGACAGATCGAGACAATCATATGTGGATTGGAACACGTGATGGCCTGATTCACTATGATTACAAAACACACGTAACTTATACAATGGATAACGGGCTTGGAAATAACAGTGTTTGGTCGATTCTGAAAGACCGCGAGGGAAATATCTGGGCAGGTACCGAGGGCGGCGGCGTAAGCCGTTTCCGTGATTTAGGTTTTGAACAGTATACCATTAAACGCGGCCTCAGCGATAATGTCGTGTGGGACATTATGGAGGACAAGAATAATACGATTTGGATTGGCACGTCCAGCGGTTTGGACCGTCTCGATGGTAACGTTGTCACACATGTCCCCGTTGTACCCGGAAAAGCAACGACTTATGTTTTTAGCGTGTTGCAGGATTCCAAAAATACGATTTGGATTGGAACAGACGGGAACGGTGTATACAAAATGGTCGGTCGCAATTTCATCCATCAGAAAGTTTCCAAGGAATTTGATAAAGGCAGCGTCTTAAATATCTTCGAAGACCGCGAGAGTAATATTTGGTTTGGGACCTACGGCGACGGTGTCTATAAATTTGACGGTTCCGGATATGTTCACTACACAACCAAAGACGGATT
Organism: bacterium; assembly: GCA_008933615.1. Classification (NCBI taxonomy): domain Bacteria; species bacterium. The sequence continues at coordinate 11,837 of WBUR01000053.1, forward strand.
ACTGGACGATGAAGTGTACAGCATTTTTCAATGTGTGAACGGCTCTATTTGGTTCATAGGTGCGAGCGGGGTTACGAAATTTGACGGAAAGGTATTTACCAATGCTTTTCCTGAAGGCCCATTGTCCAAAGGATTGGTTATGGGCATAGCCCAGGGACGCGACAGCGTCCTGTGGATTGGCACTGACCACGGTTTGTATAGTCTTGATGGAAATGATCTGACCGCTTTTACGGAAAACGAAGGAATGTTTTCCAACATCATATTTTCAACGATGTTTGATAATGATGGAAATTTGTGGATCGGACATCACCGTGGTATCTCTAAGCTCGATATACCGTTATACGATTCTACAGGGAAGTTATCGATTAGCAATTACGGAGCGGAAGAAGGGTTGTCGGGAGCAGAGTGCAATCAAAATGGAATCATGAAAGATCATTTGGGAAACGTTTGGTTTGGAACTATCAAAGGCGCTGTTGTATGCCGCCCGGGCAGACGCAGCCAAAACCATCTTGAGACACTCACCCATATCACGGGGTTACGGCTATTTTATGAAACGGCAAACCTGAAACCGTTTTGCGACAGCGTCGATCGTGCGACTCAACTTCCAATGAATCTGCAATTGCCACATAACCGGAATCATTTATCGATTGATTTCCTCGGCATCAACCTGGCCGCTCCTTCCAGAGTACGATACCAATTCAAATTAGACGGACTTGACGAAAAATGGTCCCCACCCACCACGGACAGGAAAGCCGTTTATCCCAACTTACCTCCCGGTGAGTACACGTTTCATGTCAAATCCTGTAATGAATACGGAATGTGGAATGCGCAATCGACCAATTTGAGTTTCGTCATTTTGCCTCCGTTCTGGCGAACCTGGTGGTTTTTCGTCATTGGCGTCCTGTGCTTTCTGGGCATCGGTGTAGCAATCATAAAAGTCCGCGAGATGAACATGCGCAGTAAAGCCGCAGAACTGCTGTCGCTCAATGATAAACTGCGCAAAGAAATATTATCACGAATTCAGACAGAAGCAGCTTTGAGACTAAGTGAAACCAATTTCCGAACCTTTGCCGAAATGCTGCCTGCTGCCATTATGGTCATTCGAAACAACAAGATCATTTACGCCAATCCGCACACTCTCAAATGGAGCGGATGCACTGTCGGAGAACTTGGAGGAATGAATTTCTGGGATATGATTCACCCGGACGATAAAGAACTGGTTCGAACACGTGGTCTCGGACGTCAGCATGGTCAGCAGCTACCAGACCGGTACGAAATTAAAGTCCTTACCAAACAGAAGGAAGTGAATTGGTGCGATATCATAGTGCGCGTTATCGAATATGATTCATTACCTGCTCTTTTGGTTGCAGCCATTGACATCACAGAACGAAAGAAAACCGAAGAAGCCATCCTGAAAGCCCGGAAAATCGAATCACTCGGCATCCTTGCAGGCGGCATTGCGCATGATTTTAATAATGCACTAACTGCAATCATAGGCAACATTTCTCTTGCTAAGGCCAGCGCTCTAAAAACAGATATGCCGAATTTAAGGGACGATCTTATGCGCGCAGAGGCTGCGTCACAAATGGCGCGCTCCCTTACTACCCAGCTCCTAACATTTTCCAAAGGCGGTTCACCGGTTAAGGCAAACACTTCCATCGGCGATCTTTTAAAGGAAACGGTGGCCTTTGTATTATCCGGATCGAATGTGCGTGTTATTTTCGAGATTTCTGATGACCTGAATAATATTGAAGCTGACCGGGGCCAGATCAGCCAGGTGATTCAAAATGTTGTTCTCAATGCGAAACAAGCGATGGCCGAAGGTGGAAAACTCACGATTCGTGCAGAAAACACGGCTGAGGATACGCATATTCCCGGACAACAGGGCGATTTCGTTAAGATTTCCATTCATGATGAGGGCGTCGGAATGTCGGATGATACCATTTCAAGAATGTTTGATCCTTACTTTTCGACAAAAGCTACCGGCAGCGGCCTTGGATTGGCTACCTCTTATTCTATAATAAAAAATCACGGCGGATCCATTTACGCCGAGTCAGAACTCGGAAAAGGCACAAGTTTCTATATATATCTTCCGGTCTCAAAAAATAATGATTCTTTCGAACAGAAAGCGGACATGGGGTCAATTTCCAGCAATGAACGCATTCTAATCATGGACGACGATGAAAATATTCTGAGTATGGCCAGCCGCATGATCGAAAGTTTTGGATTAGAACCCATTTCGTGCAAAGACGTACCTTCAACTGTTGCAACCTATCGCTCGTATAAAGAGGCCGGAAAAGCGTTTGCCGTCGTAATTATGGATTTGACTATTCCGGGAGGCATGGGTGGTCAGGAAGCAGTCAAATTGATTCTTGATTGCGACCCCAAAGCAAAAGTGATCGTTTCAAGCGGCTATTCAGAAGACCCGGTTACGTCAAACTATGCGAGTTATGGTTTTGTCGGCGTTTTACCTAAGCCGTATAATATTGACGATCTCTCGAAGGCAATACAGGATGCGATGAACCGCAGCTAAACGCAACCTGATTCGCAAGGCTGAATGCCGCATCGGGTATCATCGGCTGCCAAAATGGTAAACCCCTCGAATTCGAGGGGTTTTCCATTTAAAGCTATTCGTTTTCTTATTTATTAATAGCGCTACATATCGTCCGCCGTCGGACCGTACATTCCCGGAACTTTTGCATCCAGCATTCGCAATACTACGCCGATCTGTGCGCGGTGATGTATCTCATGGCAAATATATCCGCTCAACAACTCGAACCCCGTTGGTTCCCACACTATTTTACCGCCCATTTCAAATGGATATTTCATATTGAGCTGGGCATCGGTAAACTTCTTCGCTTCGCTAAGTAATCTGCCGGCTGCTGACGTATAATTTGCCGCCAACTCTGCCGTGGATGCCAGAACCGGCATAGGCTCGCTCATCACCAATTTTCCGGTCTCGATGGTAGCCGTTAGATCACGAACCGAGTCGGCCATATGCATAGCTAACTCACCGGCGGTTCTCAACTTTGCGTGAATTTTTTTTCCGAGTTTGTCGGACGGTATTGCCTGTATCATGCGCTCAGAACTTTTTGATTCAGCGTCATACCAGTGGATAATCCCCATTAATCGAGGGTTCATTGTGGCTCCTTTTTTTTGTTAAGTTTGGCGTGTTAGTAAATCTATTACGCAATACCATTCAAATAGGTTACGCTTTTTAATGATAAAATTTCTGATATGAGACCTGATGGGAGAATTTTTTGTTTACATCGCAATACGATATCCGGTTGACTCACAAACGGTTCAGTCTGTGGCAGTCGAAGGCAGATTAGTCGCAGTCTAAGCTGTACCCAAACAGCCGCTAGTTCCGATCTACTTGATATTCAATTAATATTCCCATGAAATCACGGTCATATTCACTTGCAGTATGAATATTAAATTAATATGTTCTAACTGACTTGAATTAGAAAATAGGTTACAGCTTCGTTATCATCAACGTTATAATTTAACCAAAGGAGTTCGATATGTTTTTCATTTTCTCACTTATCATCGCTGTCCTCGCACTTTTTGTGTGGTGGAACGCGCGCCGTCAGGCTGACACCAACATCGTATCTCACAATGTCGCAAAAGTGAGCCCGTTAATTGCAGTCGCATTTGGAATTCTGTCGCTGGTACAATGTTTGACGCAGATTCCCGCCGGCCACGTCGGTGTCATCGATTTTTTCGGCATTGTATCCGACCGCATCCTGCCGTCCGGGATAAATATGGTAAATCCTCTAGCCCGTATCGTCAAGTATTCCATTCAGACAAAGGAACATAAAGAAACAATGCAGGTGCTTTCTGTCGAGGGTCTCACCATCGGATTGGAAGTAAGCGCATTGTATCGCCTAAATCCCGACTCTGCGGCGCGTGTATATAAAACTATTTCCGGCGGAGATTATGAGAATATCATACTTATCCCGCAGTTTCGTTCTATTTGCCGCTCAGTCACAGCCAGTTTTCAGGCCAGCGCGTTGTATTCAAGCCAGAGAGAAAGACTCGGGACCATGATCCAGGAGGAATTGGCCAAAACTATAGCGTCGCGAGGCGTTTCCATCGAAAATACGCCGATACGTAACGTCGCCCTCCCATCACAGCTGACCGAGGCCATCGAACAAAAACAGAAAGCCGACCAGGAAAGTCAGCGGATGGAATTTATTTTGACAAAAGAAAAACAGGAAGCGGACCGAAAAAGGATTGAGGCAAAAGGTATTGCCGATTTTCAGAACATTGTAGCCGCAGGGATCAGCGAAAATTTACTACGATGGAAAGGAATTGAAGCAACGGAGAAACTGGCGAATTCTGCCAACGCAAAAGTTGTGATCGTTGGCGGCGGTAAAGACGGCCTGCCGATCATTCTGGATACTAAATAACGTGTAACTGGGGTCTTATCGATTTATTAGGGTTTTTCAGATTGAATTTCATGATTGCGACGATCTGTTTATTGTGCGCAATAATATTTTTGGCTGTCAGCGTAACCCATCTCCCGCAAATTTCGCAGAGTAACGCAGAAATAGGATCTGCGTACATTTGCGCTATCTGCGGGAAGAATTTGATATGCCGGGTAGTTGCTAATTTTTAAAAAAATGTGGACTATCAGGACACGGCTTGCTTTTCCGGGATTACGTGCAGCATAGGAGACGATTTTACAGTTTTTTTCTTCAGCTCCGGCTCAGCAATAAATCGCCATACCAAGATGGCCATGAGCAATACGGAAGCCGCGCCGAAAAATGTATTGCTGGCAAAACCGAGTCCGGTATAAATGATTCCTGCCGCCGCGCCGCCAAGACCCAGCCCGATCTGCCCCAACGCGATCGTCAGGCTCATCATCGCGCCGCGCTGTTCATCCGGTACGATCTCCGACACCAAAGCCTGGAACGGGCTGATCCGCGCCGCAACAAACATCATGATCAGAATAAATAAAATATAACTCATCCAAAAAGATGACAGAACTGCCGTCGTGAGAATCATGACTACGGCAAGGCCGAGACATGACGTGATGATAATTACCTTACGGCCGATGCGATCGGAAAGGCGGCCGGCATTCGGGCCGGTGATAACCGAGGCGATACCGCCCACGAAAAAAAGCGACGCGATCTCGTGCCCGCTTACTCCGAAGACTCCCGTAAGCCATGTCGGAAGATAAACGACGTATAGGGAAAAACCCGCATACATCACACCATAAATCGCGGCAGTGGCTGCGATTTGAGGTGTTCGAATCATCGTTAGATATTTTTTTAGAACGGTTGTGACCGTCAATGCGCCGTTATGCCTCTGAACAGCCGGCTGCGGCACTACCAGCCAGATCAGCAGAAACGCCGCGAACATCGTGACGGCAAAAAGTGAAAACGGGCCATACACGCCATACCATTCTGCTAAAACGGTTCCCATAGGAACGCCCATGATCTGCCCCGCGGCAATGCCCGTCGCGATCCAGCCATTCGCCCATCCCCTGCGTTCGTACGGAAAATAATCGCCGACATATGAAACCGACGCGCCGCTGAGTATGCCGCCTGCCGCGCCGGCAACCGCGCGAGCCGTGAGGAAAGAATAATAATCAAATGCGAGGTTATGCAATGCTAACGCGCACGCCATCGCGCCCGTACCGAAAAGCAGAATCCGCCGCCGCCCGACTTTATCGGAGATCGGCCCCATTACCAATGCAAAGATTCCGAGCATCAGCGCATACGATGTGACCAGCGTTCCCTGAATGGCAATGTCGATATTTAATTGTTTTCCAATCTGCGGTAATATCGGCGCAATGATCATAAGCTGACTGCTTGCGGAAAACATTAACAGCCACAAAGAGGCAATCACGAGATTGTCGTTGGATTTTTGTGTTAACATGGGATCATATATTATCGCAGCGAATTCGTTAATTGGCGGACTTACATTAAACAAGTCGGTAGTTACTTACGGAATTATCGGCAGCATGTTTCTTATTTTTTCGGAAATCACCCGAATGGGTCAGATCAAATAGTTTAAATCTTCCCTGCCATATCAGCTAATGTATGTACCGTTTTCCAATTCCGTGTCGTAGCCGTAACTTTGAGCTTACTTTCAAAAAACTTATTCGACAATTTGGTTTCACCATACGACTTTGGACAATGTAAAAAAATTTCTTTATCGATAATAACGAACCGATCAGGTGGAAATTCGATTTTTTTTATGTTTTCCAGATTTATTTCCTCAGGGACGTCGGATAAAAAGGTCACATGCAGTTTGTCGACGTCGATCTTTTTATCTTTTACAAACGGGTTGGATGCAACCGCTTTCTTCATTTCATCGACCGTTCTAACAATGACCGGAACGTCGAATGTATATTTCTTAGATATCGCTTGTTCGATTTTCCTGGCCGGTTCAGCGCCGGCTGTTTTTTTATCAGCCCGGAAAACTACATTCCCGCTTTGGATGTACGTAGTTACGTCTGTGAATTTGAGTGTTTCGTACAGCGTTTTCAGATCGGCCATCAGAATTTTCTTCTGCCCGCTGACATTGATGCCTCTGAGAATGGAGATGTAGGTGGTCGTCATTTAACCAAATCTTCTGCGATAAAGATCGCGTTCTTATTCAGATCAAAAAAGCCAAACTCGTTGGTGTTCCATGCGGTTCCTGATTTAAAAGCTTCTGTAGTAACGGTACCGCGGCGAACAAATTCCTCAAAAAGCGGCCGCAGGTTCTTAACAAAAATTCGAATGACCGATCCGCCCAGCAGGGGATCGCTTGCCGTATCCGCATGCCGCTGCAAATGTATCCAAATATCGGAACGATGCATCACGGCATACATAGCGTTTGCAAAATACACTTCAAAGCCCGTTTTTTTCTCATACCAGTCAACGTCTCTTGCAATATCGGCGGAGGGCAGAACGGGAGAAATGTTCAGGAATTCAGTGGTCATGAATGATCCTGCAGGTGATGGTTCACTTACGGTTTTTTTCATAATAACTTCGCACGAGGCCATTGGAACAGGTTTCCGTTCGTATATGCCGGAACAGAAGATCGGAATCGAGGCGGCCGAATAGCGGTATGCCGCTTCCGATAAGCACCGGTACGGTAGAAATAATTAATTCGTCAATGAGATCTTCTTTCAAAAAACTTTGAATCACCTTTCCCCCATCTACATAGATATTTGTGAATCCTTTTTCAGACAGATGGCGTAATACATCCTTCGGAGGCCTTGAGAGAAGAGTAACTTTGTCTTTTAAAGCATCCGATACTTCTTTAATGCTGGAACTCAACACGAATACCGGCTTGGTGTACGGCCATGGAGAGAACGTGAGTACTTTTTCAAAAGTACCCCTCCCGATTAAAAACACATCAATCCTGCTGATAAATTCCCCAAAGGCGCTAAAGGCCTCCTCGTTTGCGAATTGCTCCAGCCAATCGATATTTCCATCTTCTCTTGCGATAAAACCGTCAAGACTTGTTCCGATGTATACCGTAGTTTTCATCATGATAACCTTTTAATTAAAAATTGGCTTAATCAAAATGTACGTTCCGAGTGTGAATTACTTACCCGTCTACTTCATCTGTATCGTTTTTTCAATGCTTCGGTTAGACACTGGGGCGGCGTGCTTTCTTTAATGTGCATATCGGGTTGGCTCACAAATGGAAGAGAGCCCTTCAGTCTGAGACATTATGTTAATGAGTCGGTGTTTTGATAAGTTTCTTCTAAATTTAAAATGGAGAACTTATCATGGAAACACAAACCTCAAAT